>CAITAV010000080.1 GCA_903890345.1 uncultured Actinomycetes bacterium | reverse complement strand
GGAACCTTGAGAGATGTATCGCGAACTTCGCGAGCCTTCTCACCAAAGATTGCACGAAGCAAACGCTCTTCAGGTGTTAGTTCAGTTTCTCCCTTAGGAGTTACCTTTCCAACCAAGATATCGCCAGGTACAACATCGGCGCCAACGCGAATGATTCCGCGCTCATCTAGATCTGAGAGAACTTCTTCAGAAACGTTAGGAATATCGCGAGTGATTTCTTCTGCACCAAGCTTGGTATCGCGAGCATCAACTTCATACTCTTCGATGTGGATTGATGTAAGAACATCATCCTGAACTAGGCGCTGAGAAAGGATGATCGCATCTTCGTAGTTGTGGCCTTCCCATGACATAAATGCTACGAGCAAGTTCTTACCGAGAGCCATTTCACCGTTTTCGGTACATGGGCCATCAGCAATTACTGAACCAAATTCCAGCTTCTGACCTTCAGAAACAACAACCTTCTGGTTGTAAGAAGTTCCTTGGTTAGAGCGAGAGAATTTTGAAAGGGAATAAGTCTGGTAAGTACCGTCATCGCCCATGACCTTTACTTCATCGGCAGATACTTCGGTTACAACTCCAGGCTTTGTTGCAGTGACAACGTCACCAGCATCAACAGCAGCGCGGAATTCCATGCCAGTACCAATCAATGGCGCTTCTGCGCGCATCAATGGAACTGACTGACGCATCATGTTTGAGCCCATCAACGCGCGGTTAGCATCGTCGTGCTCAAGGAAAGGAATCATTGCAGTTGCAACAGAAACCATCTGACGTGGAGATACGTCCATGTAATCAACTTCATCACCGTGGATATATTCAACTTCTCCACCACGACGACGAACAAGTACACGAGTTTCAGCAAAGTGACTGTCTTCAGTTAATGGAGCATTTGCCTGAGCAATGATGTGCTCATCTTCTTCATCAGCTGTTAGGTAATCAACTTGATCTGTAACGCGACCCTTAACAACTTTGCGATAAGGAGTTTCGATAAATCCAAAAGCTGTTACGCGACCATATGTTGCAAGCGAACCAATAAGACCAATGTTTGGTCCTTCAGGAGTTTCAATTGGGCACATACGACCGTAGTGAGATGGGTGTACGTCGCGAACTTCAAAGCCCGCACGGTCACGAGATAAACCACCAGGTCCAAGTGCTGAAAGACGGCGCTTGTGTGTAAGTCCTGACAATGGGTTTGTCTGATCCATGAACTGTGACAATTGAGAAGTTCCGAAGAACTCCTTAATTGATGCAACTACTGGACGGATATTAATAAGTGTTTGTGGAGTAATCGCTTCGACATCTTGCGTAGTCATACGTTCGCGAACAACGCGCTCCATACGTGAGAGACCGATACGTACTTGGTTTTGAATTAACTCACCAACAGTACGTAGACGACGGTTACCGAAGTGATCGATATCGTCCTTTTCTACGCGAACTTCGCGGCCATATTCCATAGTCAGATCGCCACGATGCAGCGCTACTAAATAGCGAAGTGTTGCGACGATGTCAGAAATGCTTAGAAGGGATGCGTCGAGTGCAAGGTCAAGACCTAACTTCTTATTAACCTTAAAGCGACCGACCTTAGCCAAGTCATAACGCTTTGGATTGAAGTAAAGGTTTTCAATGAGGTTTTGGGCAGCTTCCTTAGTTGGTGGCTCACCTGGACGAAGCTTGCGATAAATATCTAGCAACGCTTCATCTTGTGTATTTACAGTATCTTTTTCAAGAGTTGCCATCATTGATTCGAACTCGCCAAACTCTTCGCGAATTTGTTCTGCAGTCCAACCAAGTGCCTTAAGGAAAACTGTTACTGATTGCTTGCGCTTACGATCGATACGTACGCCAACAAGATCTTTCTTATCAACTTCAAATTCAAGCCAAGCACCGCGGCTTGGAATGATCTTTGAAGAGAAAATATCTTTATCTGATGTTTTTTCAATTGTGCGTTCGAAATAAACACCAGGTGAACGAACTAGCTGTGAAACAACAACGCGCTCTGTTCCGTTAATTACGAAAGTTCCGCGAGGAGTCATAACTGGGAAGTCACCCATAAATACTGTTTGGGATTTAATTTCGCCAGTGATGTTATTTGTAAACTCTGCTGTTAAAAACAGTGGTTGCGAATAAGTTGTGTCGCGCTCTTTGCACTCTTCAACTGAAAACTTTGGTGGCTCGAAGCGGTGATCACGGAATGAAAGACTCATTGATCCTTGGAAGTCTTCAATTGGTGAGATCTCTTCAAAGATTTCTTCTAGACCAGATGTCGTTGGAATTTCTCCACGATTGGTTGCTTCTGCAGTTGATAGACGTGCACGCCACTTTTCGTTACCGAGAAGCCAGTCAACGCTTTCAACTTGGAGTGCTAGAAGATTTGGAACTTCGAGTGGTTCGCGAATCTTTGCAAAAGAGATTCGGCGGGGAGCTACTGAACTTTTCTTCGCGGCCAAGAGATGTCCTTCCAGACAGTTTTGCGGAAACGCACAACTATTAGGTCTCAGCCGCTATATGCCCTGACCATCGAAGTTTTTGTGCGAACGCGTAGGGTATCGCCCCACCCCCGCAGCTGTCCAACCGGGTGCTTATACAGCAAAAAGACCCCCCGGCAATAGCCGAAGGGTCTTTTTGTGAAGAAGTTACTTGATTGTGACCGTTGCGCCAGCTGCTTCTAGAGCTGCCTTTGCCTTGTCCGCTGTCTCCTTGTTTGCCTTCTCAAGAAGTGTTGCTGGAGTTGCATCAACTAGATCTTTAGCTTCTTTCAAGCCAAGTGCTGAGTTAAGTGCACGAACTTCCTTGATCACTGCAATCTTCTGTGAACCAGCGTTTTCAAGAATGATTGTGAACTCATCTTGTGCGCCATCTGCTGCACCGCCGGCGGCTGCGCCACCTGCTGCTGCAACTGCTACTGGTGCTGCTGCTGTTACATCGAATTCAGTTTCGAATGACTTAACGAACTCTGAGAGCTCGACCAATGTCATTTCTTTAAACTGTGCCAATAGGTCTTGTGTGTTGAGCTTTGCCATGTTCGTTATTCCTTCTCTTCTGTTTCAGGTGTTGCTTCTGGGGTTGTTACTTCTTCGGTTACTGCTTCTGGAGCAGCTTCTACTACAGCTTCGGCTACTACGACATCTTCGGTAGCTGGTGCCGCAACTTCAGTAACTGCTGGAGCTGGTGCGCTTGCTTCCATCTTGATACGTAGTGCATCAATAATGCGAGCTGCCTTGGAGAATGAGCCCTTCATTGCGCCAGCAAGTTTCGCCAATAGAACTTCGCGTGATTCAAGATTTGCGAGTTCCATAAGCTCTTTAGGCGTGATTGCTTTGCCTTCGTAAATTCCACCCTTGATAATTAGTAGTGGATTTTCTTTAGCAAAATCACGCATGCTCTTTGCTGCTGCGATTGGGTCACCCTTGATGAATGCAATTGCTGATGGTCCAGCTAATAGATCTGCTGAGAGATCCACGCCAGCATCTTTTGCTGCAATCTTTGTAAGAGTGTTCTTGACTACTGAATACTTTGTATCTGCGCCAAGTGCACGACGTAACTTCTTCATCGAAGTCACGGTTAGACCGCGATATTCGGTGAGAACAGTTGCGGTAGCTGTGCGGAAGTCTTCCGTCAGTTCAGCAACTGCTGCTGTTTTATCTGGGCGAGCCATTCGGTTCACCTTTCCTGGTACGTAGGTTGTGCAATAACAGCCGCTAAATGTAAAAAACCCGAACGCATAGGAGCGCACGGGTTAACGTTCACACCTACGCGGGCTGAGTTTTCACTCATTTAGCGAAACTTCTTGTGGAAGTTTCAAGACCTGCGGTCTTTGGTTATATGGCGAGGGTAGGCCTTTCTGCCCGCCCTCGTCAAATTTATTAAGTTTTGCTTGAGAAGGACTATTGAGCCACTGGTTCGCGAACGAGGTTTGGATCTACGTTGATTCCAGGTCCCATCGTTGTTGAAACTACAGCGCGCTTAATAAAGCGTCCCTTAGAAGAGTTTGGCTTTGAGCGGTTAATTTCATCAAGTGCTGCTGCGTAGTTTTCAGCAAGTTGTTGGGCAGTAAATGATGCTTTACCAATAATGAAGTGAAGATTTGAATTCTTGTCAATACGGAATTCAACTTTTCCACCCTTGATATCTTTAACAGCCTTTGTCACATCTGTTGTAACAGTTCCGGTCTTTGGGTTTGGCATCAAGTTACGTGGTCCCAAAACTTTACCGAGACGACCGACCTTACCCATGAGATCTGGTGTTGCAACAACTGCATCGAAATCTAAACGACCCTTTGAAACTTCGTCGATGAGTTCGTCTCCACCAACAATGTCTGCACCGGCTGCGCGCGCTTCATCAGCACGTTCTCCGTTTGCAAATACAAGTACTCGAGAAGTCTTACCAGTTCCGTGTGGAAGGTTTACTGTCGAGCGAATTGCTTGGTCAGCTTTCTTTGGGTCAACACCAAGACAGAGTGCAACATCAATTGTTGAGTCGTACTTAGTTGTTGATGTTTCGCGGACAAGTGTTACTGCCTCTAGCGGTGTGTAAAGACGATCTGCTTCAATCTTTGCAGCCGCTGCGATGTACTTCTTTGAGCGCTTCATTTCATCCTTCTTTCTCTTATTTCTAAGAGTTAGCGGTTGTGGTTAGCGAACCAGCGAGGTTCTCCCACATCTCTTTCTCACGGTGAGAAAGAGAAAGTTAGTTATCCGACAGTGATTCCCATTGAACGAGCTGTGCCAGCGATGATCTTGCTTGCTGCATCAATATCGTTTGCATTGAGATCTGCCATCTTTGTCTTTGCAATTTCTTGAACTTGAGCCATAGAAATATTTGCAACTTTATTCTTGTGAGGAATAGCTGAACCCTTTTCGATTCCGGCTGCCTTCAAGATAAGGCGTGATGCTGGAGGAGTCTTAGTAATGAAGTCGAAAGAGCGATCTTCGTAGACAGTAATTTCTACTGGAATGATCTGACCCTTTTGAGATTCCGTTGCAGCGTTATATGCCTTAACGAACTCCATGATGTTGACACCGTGCTGACCAAGGGCAGGACCTACTGGTGGAGCAGGTGTTGCCGCTCCAGCTTGAATCTGCAACTTGATGAATCCAGTTACCTTCTTCTTTGGTGCCATTTCTTTTCCTCTTTTTTCGTTTCTCGTTATTTATAAATCTCGGGAATTAAATCTTTTGTACTTGGTGGAATGAAAGCTCAACCGGAGTTTCGCGTCCAAAGATTGATACCAATACCTTGAGCTTTGCCTGCTCTGGCATGATCTCTGAAATTGATGCTGGAAGAGTTGCAAATGGGCCATCCATTACGGTGACTGACTCGCCTACTTCGAAATCAACAACTCGAATATCTAGTTTGTCTGAAGCCTTCTTCGGACGTGGTGCCAAAATCTTTTCTACTTCATCAAGGCTAAGTGGACTTGGGTGATGAGCATTTCCAACGAAACCTGTTACTCCTGGAGTGTTACGTACTGCAGACCATGATTCATCAGTGAGATCAAGGCGAACTAGAACATAGCCTGGATAAATGTTGCGCTTTACTTGCTTGCGCTGGCCATTCTTAATTTCCATAACTTCTTCTTCAGGAACTTCGATTTGGAAAATGTAATCTTCCATGTTCAGAGAAGCAATACGGTTTTGTAAGTTGCCTTTTACCTTCTTTTCATAGCCTGCATAAGAGTGGACTACATACCAATCTCCGGGAGCTACGCGAAGGGCGCGACGAAATTCTGCATTGGGATCATTCTCATCTGATTCGATATCGCCATCTTCATCTGAAGAGAGCGCAACATCTGAATCTGAGGAAACCGAAGATGTAATAACTTCTTCGATGACTTCTTCAACCTGTGGGGTTGCAAGATCAGTAGCTGATTGCGCGAGCGCTGCTTCAAAAGCATCTGGCTGCGCAGCATTTAAATTCTGGTCATCGCTCATATTTTTTCCTTACCCAAAGACCCAAAAAACGATCTTTGTAAGTATGAGATCGAGAACAGAGACAACAGCGATTACGAATGAAACGAAAACCAAAACAACAGCTGTATAGGTTGTGAGTTGGTTACGTGTAGGCCAAACAACTTTACGAAGTTCAGAAACTATTTGACGATAGAAAAGACCAAGGCGCGCAAATGGACCGAGCTTCTCGGCTTGTTGTAGATCTTCACTCATGTGCGTTCCTTTCTCTTCGTTTCTCATAAGGTAAAACTCTTTAAAACTGTGCAGGGCAGGAGGGACTCGAACCCCCAACCGGCCGCTTTGGAGACGGCAACTCTAGCCAATTGAGCTACTGCCCTTCGCGAGAGCATGGCGAAACCATAGGAATTACCAAATCCTCGTGAGTGCAGAAGTGTAGAGGCACACATGCACTTAGGTCTAACTCGCGCGTGAGCATGAGGGCTCATAGGGCAGACTTACGCCCATGGACCCAAAGAGCAGAATTTCCGGTCGAATCGCAGCAATTGCTGAATCAGCCACGCTTGCAGTTGATGCAAAAGCGAAAGCACTCAAGGCTGCTGGTCGTCCAGTTATTGGTTTTGGTGCGGGTGAACCTGATTTTCCTACTCCTGATTACATTGTTGCAGCCGCTGCTAGTGCTGCAAGCGTTCCTGCAAATCATCGTTACACACCAACTCCTGGATTACCAGAATTGCGCGATGCAATCGTTGCTAAAACAAAGCGTGATTCGAATTACGTAATTACTGCCGACCAAGTTCTTGTAACAAATGGTGGAAAGCAATCTGTCTATCAAGCATTTGCGACAATTATTGATCCGGGCGATGAAGTACTTCTTCCATCACCATTTTGGACAACGTATCCCGAGTGCATCAAATTAGCTGGCGGAAAAACTGTCGAAGTTTTTGCAGATGAAACACAAAGCTATTTGGTATCTGTTGAGCAACTTGAGGCTGCACGCACGCCAAAAACCAAAGCGCTTCTCTTTTGTTCGCCATCTAATCCAACAGGCTCCGTCTATTCACCTGAGCAAGTTAAAGCAATTGGTGAATGGGCGTTAAAAAATAACATTTGGATTATTGCTGATGAGATTTATGAACACCTCTTATATGACGGTGCAAAAGCTCCGAGTATGCCTGTAGTAGTACCTGGACTTGCAGACTCAACAATTATTATCAACGGAGTTGCAAAGACATATGCAATGACTGGTTGGCGTGTGGGCTGGATGATTGGACCTAAGGATGTCATCAAAGCAGCGACCAACCTGCAATCTCATCTGACTTCAAATGTTTCAAATGTTTCGCAACGCGCAGCAATTGCAGCCCTTACTGGCGATCTTTCCGCTGTTCATAAAATGGGCGAAGCATTTGATCGCAGGCGTAAATTAATCGTCGGACTGCTCAATGAGGTTCCTGGCTTCCAATGCCCAATGCCTACAGGTGCTTTTTATGTGTATCCATCGGTTAAAGGTGCTTTGGGTAAAACTATTCGCGGCAAAGTAGCAAATACTTCTGCTGAATTAGCAACAATTATTTTGGATGAAGTTGAAGTTGCTGCAGTGCCTGGAGAAGCCTTTGGACCATCTGGTTATCTGCGCTTTTCATACGCCCTAGGCGATGAAGACATTGTTGAAGGAATTGGCCGAATTAAGAAATTACTTACAGAAGGTTAAGTCCAACTAAATTCACTTCAGGTTCAAGGAAGATATTAAAAGTTGCCTTAACTTTTTCTTGAGCCAATTTTGCAAGTGCAGCAATATCTGAAGCCTTAGCTTCTCCACTATTTGTTAATGCCAATACATGCTTGGTAGAAATTCGTGCGCCACCAATTGATTGGCCTTTAGTTATTCCTGAATGCTCAATCAACCATGCAGCTGAAGTTTTTACTCGTCCATCTGTTTGTGGCCAACGTGGTGCATCGGCTGGAAGTTGCGCGGCAACTTCTGCGCTAATAATGGGATTTGTGAAAAATGAACCTGCAGACCAGGAGTCGTGGTCGCTTTCTGATAACAACATTCCTTTGCGTGATCGAAGTTCTAGAACTTTTTCGCGGCACTTAACCACCGAACTCTTTTCTCCTACAGATATTCCAAGAGCACTTGCTAATTCAGAGTACGTAATTGGTGTCGTGACTTCACCAATTCGTAATTGAAAAGCAACGTCTAGTACGACGTATCTGCCTGGGTGCGCTTTGAAATGAGAGTTGCGATAAGAGAATTCACACTCTTGGTTTGTAAAAGTTTTTAACGCTTTCACTTGACGATCATAAGTTCGCACTCGTGTAATGAATTCGCTGACTTCATGCCCATAGGCACCAATGTTTTGAATGGGCGCAGCGCCAACTGTGCCTGGAATTCCGCTGAGTGTTTCAAGTCCTGCAAAACCGCGAGAGATAGTTGTTTTTACAAATTCATCCCAGTTTTCGCCGGCGCCAATTGTGAGGGTTGCGCCACTGCACGCATCGACCTCTGCTTCTATTTTGTTATTTGAAATTCGGATTACAGTTCCGGCAAATCCGTCATCGCTAACCAACATGTTCGTGCCGGCGCCCATAATTAATATTGGAGAATCTCCAGCGCCTTCTATTGCTGCAATTATTTCTTGTTCACTGGAAACTTCTATAAATTTTTTGGCAGGACCACCCACGCGCAGTGAGGTGTAATCCGATAACTCAGCCATAGGTAAAGGTTACCGACGCGGGCTAAGAATTGCTTCTTTACCCCGGAAGCGCTCGAGAATGCGATCGTAATTCTTCTTTGACTGCGCATCGCGGAAACTTTCTTCAGTGTCGTAATAACCATGATGACGACCTTGCGCAAGTGGTAAATCCATTTGTAGTAATCGACCTGCAGCGTGCTTTAGCCGAAGTGAAAACTCCATATCTGCATTTCTGTAATAAATTGCCCGAACGTTAAAACCACCTGCTGCAAGAGCTGCATCTTTATCAAGTGCAAAAAAATATGAGAATAAAACATCGACTTCTCCTGCGCCTTTGTCATCGACACTGCGCCATTGATCTTCAATGTTCACTAATCCTCCACGCCATCCAACTGCTACAAACTCTTTTTTATTTAACTCATCCAATACTGGAGTAATTGCATCTCCGGTAAATGTGGTGGATGGATCCATAATGATGACAAATGGAGTTGCTGCAATTTTTAGCAGTGCATTGGCGCATTCTCCCCATCCCGGATCTTTTTCTAAGTGAAATACCTTCGTATGAGTATCAACAACTACACCTAAGTCTTTAGCAGGTTGGGTTGCCAAGACGACAATCTCTGCAGAACTATGTTCCTTAATGGAGTTAATGCTTGTGATTGCATCTTCATGAAATCCATTGACAATAATTGCCACCGTCATATGGTGTGCGGATTTAGGTAAATTCTTGAGTTTTTGAATATCAGCAATCGTGATGACTAGAGATTTTTCATGTAATTCAAAACCATCTGCAACATCAACAATTTCATATCCATCTTGCGCAATTTGATCACGAAGTTGATCGGCAAGGGCAAAATTCTTATCAGCGCGAGCAGCTTGTCTTGCTCTTCCAAGTTCGTGCAATTTCTCTGGTGCGCTCATTTTAATTTCCTTGTTCTACAAATGCTTTAGCCATTCCTAAAACTTTTACTCCTGCCGATGTTGCCGAGATTTCAAGTCGGACACCTGTGCCAGTAACTTCTATAACCGTTGCAGAGACTGTGAGATCAACGCTTTTTCCTGCAGGAACTATCACAGGTTTTGTAAATCGTGCAGAAAACTCTTTTACATTCTGTGGGCCGCCTGCCCAATCGCTGATGTACTTTCCAGCAAGAGCCATCGTCAGCATTCCATGAGCGATGACATCAGGAAGGCCAACAGATTTAGCGAAGGCTTCATCTTGGTGAATTGGGTTGTGGTCACCACTTGCATCGGCATATTGCTTAAGCAAAGCTCTATCAATATCGAATTGGTGTGATGGAATTGTTGTGCCCACTTCAATCATGCTCGAACCACCAGAGTTGACCACGATGAAACCACTTTTTCAGCGCCGCTAAACAAATCAGATCGAACGGTCACAATTTCATTACCTGCTGCGATTTTATAGTTTTCAATTGTTGCCGATGTAGTAAATGAATCTCCTGCGACAATTGGGCGAAACAATTCAAATTTCTGATCGCCATGGACCAAACGGGTCCAATCCAATCCAATTTCAGGTTTGGTCAAAATACTTTCAAATTCGCGAAGTGAAATCCTGATTGAAAATGTTGGCGGTGCTACAGAAGTATTTTTCTCGCCAATGGCCGCAGCGAATGAGTTAATTTCTTCTTGGGTAACTGTGATGACATCTACACCCGCGAAGGTGCGCCCGACGCTATCGGGATTGAGCATTAACGAGTTTCGCGGTGAAGTGTTGAAGATTTGCAACGAGGACAGAACTTCTTAAGTTCCATGCGATCTGGATCGTTGCGGCGGTTCTTCTTTGTAATGTAATTACGTTCTTTGCAATCAACGCATGCCATGGTGATCTTTGGACGTACGTCCGCGCTCTTACTTGCCATGGTCTTACTCCTTCATCGATTGAGGGGCTCAGATTACCTGAGGCCCTTCGCGTTACGAAATTAACGCTGAACTACTAGTAGCGGAGGCGGGATTTGAACCCACGACACAGCGATTATGAGCCGCTTGCTCTACCAAGCTGAGCTACCCCGCCTTAGATGTATTTCTACATCTTTATTATTTCATGTTCGAGCCCCCCACCGGAATCGGACCGGTGACCTTTTCCTTACCATGGAAACGCTCTACCAACTGAGCTAGGGGGGCAGTGGTAGAAGTGTGAGCGTACAACCTCACGTGCAAAAAATGAAAAAGAGAGCGTTTACAACGCAGGGTCGAGGGTAATTTTTCCTGTTGTCTGACGTGCAAGCATCGCTTCATGTGCTTGGCGGGCTTGGCTCAATCCAAATGTTGCACCGACAACTGGTTTTAATTTTCTATCTAAAACCAATGCGAATAACTCTTCAATGACATCATTTAGTAGCGCCTTGTTTCCGAAACAATGTGCCAACCAAAATCCTGTGATGGTTTTTGTTCCACCCATTAGCGATCCTGGATTAATATCTTTTGCAGCTGTGCGTGAAGCATTGCCGTAAGTAATCAGGCGCCCGAACGGTGCCAAAATTTCTAAGGACGCATCAAGAGTTTTTCCGCCAACCATTTCAAGTACTAAATCCACTGGCTCACCACCATTTGCAGCGAGCATATCTGCAGCCAAATTCTGTGATGTTGCATCCACAACAACGTCTGCTCCAAGCTTTGTTGCAAGTGCAGATTTTTCTGTCGAAGATGTAACTGCAATAACTTTTGCGCCCCACATTTTTGCTAATTGAATTGCAATAGTTCCGACGCCACCAGCGGCAGCGTGAATGACCACACTTTCACCAGCTTTGACATGGCCAACAGTTTTTAAGATATGCCACGCAGTTGTGCCTTGAACTAACATGCACAGTGCTTGACCATCAGAAACACCATCTGGAACATCAATCATTACTGCTTTGTTGGCTGTAGCTTTTTGTGCATATCCCCCACTGCTCACAGATGCCAAGACGCGTCGTCCGCTCTGTGTTGTGCCAACAACTTCAAGTCCCGGAATCAATGGAAGTTTTTGTGGCGCTAAATAACCATTTTCAATTTGATGTGTGTCTGCATAATTAATTCCTATAGAAGTGACATCAATTAACTCTTCGTTCGCACCAGGAATCGGATCAGCGATTTCGCTAATGGTCATTACTTCTGGACCACCAAAAGCAGTTAACTGAATTGCTTTCACTGACCCGCTGCTTTGAGGTCTTTGCGAAGCTCTGGAGGTAAAGAAAACAGAAGTGTTTCTTCTTTGGCCGTAATTGTTTGCACATCTGCGAATCCACGTTCTGCTAAAAATGCTAAAACATCTTTCACAAGGATTTCGGGCACAGATGCTCCACTTGTGAGGCCAATGGTTTCAACGCCTTCTAGCCAGTGTTCTTGTATTTCTTGAGCAAAATCTACGAGGTGTGAAACTTTTGCACCGTATTCGAGTGCTACTTCGGCTAGGCGAACTGAGTTTGAAGAATTCTGAGAACCCACAACGATGACAAGATCAGATTGCGGAGCAATTTCCTTGATTGCTTCTTGGCGATTTTGTGTGGCATAGCAAATGTCATCACTTGGGGGATCTGAAATTTCTGGAAAGCGCTCTTTGAGTATTTTTACTGTTTCTAGTGTTTCATCGACACTGAGAGTTGTTTGTGACAACCACACAAGTTTCTTTCCAGGCGTAGGTTGCACAGTCCTGGCACCATCTAAACCATCAACGATTTTAACTTTTCCAACTGCTTCTCCTGCGGTTCCTTCTACTTCTTCGTGGCCGTGATGACCAATTAATAAAATTTCGGCATCTTCTGATGCAAATCGTTTTGCTTCATTGTGGACTTTGGTCACAAGCGGACATGTGGCATCAATTGTTTTGAGACTTCGAGATGCTGCTTGTTCGTGTACTGCTGGTGAGACACCGTGCGCCGAAAAAACTACAGTTTTACCTTCTGGCACTTCGTCAGTTTCGTTAACGAAAATTGCACCACGGGCTTCCAGTGTCGAGACAACGTGTTTGTTGTGGACAATTTCTTTACGTACATAGACAGGTGCTCCGTAAAGTTCGAGAGCTTTTTCTACAGTAATAACGGCGCGGTCAACGCCTGCGCAATAACCGCGCGGCGCAGCAAGGAGAATTCTCTT
Source organism: uncultured Actinomycetes bacterium (assembly GCA_903890345.1). Classification (GTDB taxonomy): domain Bacteria; phylum Actinomycetota; class Actinomycetes; order Nanopelagicales; family Nanopelagicaceae; genus Planktophila. The sequence goes on along the minus strand of CAITAV010000080.1, from coordinate 3,622 downwards.
GGCCATAGGTGCAGTCTATTAGGCTCGCCTCATGTTCGAAACTTCAAGTGAATCCCCAGCGCCCGTACGCGTGGTCACTGAAGCAATAAAAGAATATGTAGATCGCCTTGGGGCAATTTGGATTGAAGGCGAAATTTCAGAATTAAATGAACGAAGTGGTGGCATGGCTTTTATGCGACTACGAGATACAAGCGTAGACATGAGCATTTCGGTGATGTGTCATAAATCTGTTTTATCTAGCGTCTCACCGCTGCCACAAAATGCACGTGTTGTTATGTACGCCAAAGCATCGTGGTACACAAAAAATGGTTCGCTGACTCTTTCGGCTCGTGAAATTCGCCAAGTTGGAATAGGCGAACTAATGGCTCGTTTAGAAGAGTTAAAAACTCTTCTCGCAAGTGAGGGGCTCTTTGCACTCGAAAGAAAAGTAGCGCTTCCGTTGCTGCCCAAGAAGATTGGTTTGATTTGCGGTCGAAATACGGATGCCGAAAAAGATGTTGTTGAAAATTCCAAACGACGTTGGCCATCTGTTGAATTTGAAATTCGCGAAGTAACAGTGCAAGGCGCTGCTGCAGTTGTTGAAGTATCTGCAGCTTTATCTGAACTTGAAGCAATGGCAGATGTTGATGTCATCATCATTACTCGCGGTGGTGGATCCTTTGAAGATTTACTTCCATTTAGCGATGAATCATTGGTGCGACTTGCAGCCTCTTGTGAAACGCCGATTGTTAGCGCGATTGGGCACGAAAAGGATTCTCCACTGTTAGATCTCGTCGCCGATGTACGCGCTTCAACTCCGACAGATGCAGCAAAGAGAGTTGTTCCAGATATCGCAGAAGAAATCGAATTAATCAAAGCGCTGCGCGATCGCGCCAAGCGATTCATACTCTCCCACCTTGATCTTGAAACAACGCGAATTGAGAATCTAACTAATCGCCCAGTTCTGCGGGATCCAATGGTGATTGTGACAAGCCGAGAAGAAATAGTTTCTGGATTACGAGATCGCAGCGTTCGAAGTTTTACATCTCGATTAACTCTTGCTGCCGAGGATCTAACACACGTGCGGGCTCGCGTCAGAGCGCTATCTCCTCAAGCGACTTTGGATCGTGGTTATTCAGTTGTGCAATTAGAAGATGGGTCTATCGCTCGAGATGCCAAGAGTTTAAGAATCGGTCAAAAACTTCGCTTGCGACTTGCGGCCGGCGAGACCAACGCCACAGTTACAGATAAATAAGCAAGCGGTACATTTATCACATGGCTACGGAGAAAAAGCTTTCATATGAAGCAGCGCGCGAAGAGTTGGCGCAAGTTGTTTCCTCCCTCGAAGCCGGAAGTGCAACCTTGGAAGAATCACTGAAGTTGTGGGAGCGCGGCGAAGAGTTAGCTGGAATATGCCAAGAGTGGCTAGATGGTGCACGTAAAAAGTTAAGTGCAGCGAAACCTAAAGCAGAATAAAAATGGCACCTGATTTTTCATATAGTGATTTATTGCCACTAGGAAAAGACTCAACTAAATACCGCAATCTAGGAAGCGCTGGAGTTTCCACAGAAAAAATTGGTAACCGAGAAATCCTGTCCATAGCGCCAGAAGCAATTGAAATGCTGACATCAACTGCGATGCACGATATTTCACATTATTTGCGCACTGCCCATCTCGAGCAATTGGCAAGTATTTTAAAGGATCCAGAGAGCTCTCCAAATGATCGCTTCGTTGCGTTAGATCTTTTAAAAAATGCGAATATATCTGCGGGTGGCATTTTGCCTATGTGCCAAGACACAGGTACCGCTCTTGTTATGGCCAAAAAAGGTCAAAATGTTTTTACGCAAAGTAAAGATGAAGAGGTTATTTCAAAGGGCATCTATAACGCCTTTACAACTCTGAACCTGCGTTATTCACAACTTGCCCCAGTTACTACCTGGGAAGAAAAAAATACTGGCAACAACTTGCCCGCCCAAATTGAAATTATGGCTGATAGCGATCACCCAGATGAATACAACTTTTTATTTATTGCTAAAGGTGGCGGAAGCGCCAATAAATCCTTTTTGTATCAAGAAACCAAAGCGGTCCTTAATCCTGCAAGCTTCATGACATGGCTGGATGAAAAACTTCGTTCAATTGGAACAGCAGCCTGTCCTCCGTATCACCTCGCAATTGTTATTGGTGGCACTAGCGCTGAGCACACTCTAAAAACAGCAAAGTTGGCAAGCACTCATTATTTGGATTCACTTCCTACTTCTGGAGATGCTAAAACAGGCCATGGGTTTAGAGATATTGCACTTGAAAAAGAAGTTCTCGAACTCACCCGCACATTAGGCATAGGCGCACAATTCGGTGGAAAGTATTTTTGTCATGATGTTCGAGTTGTGCGATTGCCACGACATGGTGCATCACTACCAATCGCAATTGCTGTCTCTTGTTCTGCAGACCGCCAAGCCAAAGCGAAGATCACTAAAGAGGGCGTATTCATTGAAGAAATGGAGCTCGATCCCGCTCGATTCTTACCTGATACTCACGATGAACATCTCAATGATGGTGTTATAAATATCGACCTGAATCAACCAATGGAAAAAATTCGTGCAGAGTTATCCAAGCACCCAGTAAAGACTCGACTATCACTGACTGGAACACTCGTTGTTGCGCGCGATTTGGCACATGCGAAAATTAAAGAGGCAATGGATGCTGGCGCGCCAATGCCTTCTTACTTAAAAGACTTTGCTGTGTATTACGCCGGCCCTGCAAAAACTCCGGCCGGATATGCATCGGGGTCTTTCGGTCCGACAACTGCAGGACGCATGGATTCATACGTTGAGTATTTCCAATCGCGTGGTGGTTCATTTGTCATGTTGGCAAAAGGAAATCGTTCGCTACCTGTAACGAATGCATGTAAAGCACATGGTGGTTTTTATCTTGGATCTATCGGAGGACCCGCTGCCAGACTTGCTCAAGATTGCATTAAGAAAGTTGAAGTCCTGGACTTTGAAGAATTAGGAATGGAAGCCGTCTGGAAAATTGATGTTGTTGATTTTCCAGCATTTATTGTTGTAGACGATAAAGGTAATGATTTTTTTGCAGAAACTTCTAAGCCATTAACAATCGGCAAAAAGCCCTCTTAGTAGTAGCGACTCTTGCGCCACTTGTTCCATGCAGCGCACGGTGTGTCATAACGCTCTGAAATATAAAGAAGTCCCCATTGGATTTGGGTAATTGGGTTTGTTCGCCAATCCGTTCCAACTTGTTCCATCTTCGTAGCTGGTAGTGCTTGAGCAATTCCGTGCGCACCTGATCGAGGATTGCGAGCCTTGTAATTCCAGTGACTCTCTTTAGTCCACAGGCGATTAAGACATGTGTATTCGTCATCGCCCCAGCCGTATTCAGAAGCCATCATCTCTTTGGCAAAGCGCTTGGCTCCTATTGGTTCGCGAGCAGCTTCAATGAAAAGGCTTCTCGCTGAAACTAAGGCGATCTCACTAGAAAAAACTGTCCGTCTGGAATCCAGAGCTGAGGTAAGAGATGCCGACACAGAAGTCGCAGTTGAAGGAGCAACGACCAAGAGCGCAGTCCCGGCCGGAGCATCAGGTAGAACTAAGCGAGTGGTCATTGGAAATTCCAGACCATAAGCAGT
>CAITAV010000079.1 GCA_903890345.1 uncultured Actinomycetes bacterium | reverse complement strand
GGCTTCTCTGGATCAAAAGGAATTGAATTCTTATTAAGAACAATGCCTGCATTGCCGCAGCGTTCATCTGCAACTTTTCCATTGATGCCTGTACCGCGAATATCAATGAGTGCGAGGTGTGTTTGAGTTCCACCAGAAACTGCGCGCATGCCTTCGCCTTCAAGTGCCGTGCATAGTGCTTTGGCGTTAGTAATAACATCTTTTGAATACTTTTGATATTCAGGAGTTGCGCACTCTCTGAGGGCGACAGCCTTGCCAGCAACTGCAGACATAATCGGCCCACCTTGCATGCCAGGAAATACTGCCTTATCAATTGCGGCAGCATGCTCGGCTTTAGCAAGAATCATTCCACCACGCGGTCCACGCAAAACTTTATGTGTTGTGAATGAAACTACATCTGCAAATGGCACAGGAGAAGGAATAGCTTTTCCTGCGACTAGACCAATGAAGTGCGCAGCATCGACCCACATGATTGCGCCAACTTCATCACAAATTGCACGTACCTTTTCAAAATCAACAAGACTTGGATATGCAGTCGCTCCGGAGCAAATCATCTTTGGTTTGTTTGCAATGGCAAGATCGCGCAATTCGTCATAATCAATCAACTCGGTATCTTGGCGAACTCCGTATGAAACTACGTTAAACCACTTTCCAGAAAAGTTAACAGGAGATCCATGAGTTAGGTGTCCGCCATGTGACAAGGACATTGCAAGAACGGTGTCACCAGGTTTTGTAAATGCTTGATACACAGCGATGTTTGCACTTGCACCTGAATGTGGTTGAACATTTGCGTGATCTGCACCGAATAAAGATTTAGCACGTTCGATTGCAAGGTATTCAGCTTTATCTACTTCTTCGCATCCACCGTAATACCGTTTGCCCGGATAACCTTCTGCGTATTTGTTTGAAAGAGTCGAACCGAGGGCCGCAAGTACAGCTCGTGATGTGAAGTTCTCGCTTGCAATTAATTGAAGATTAGTTTGTTGGCGCTTGAGTTCGGAGAGCAATACTGCAGAAATTTCTGGATCCTGCTGGCTCAACAAATCAAAGTCTGGTCCGTAAAAAATATCTTTCGTCATTTGCAGATTCTAATCCGCCTAGGCGAAATTGTCAGGAGATACTTTTCGAAGGGATTCACGCGAGATTGCACCTTCTCGGATCAGTTCTATTCCATCATCTGAAACATTTAAGACAGTAGTCCGTGGTCCTGCTGGAAGATGTCCTCCATCAAAAATTACGTCCACGCCTGAATTTTCAAATCTCTCGACATCAAGCAATGTTGGCAAACCATTACTTGTAATGCTTGCAATTGCCAACGGTCCGCTCTTTTGCATTAAATCTAAAACAAAACCTTCTTGTGGCATTCGCAAACTGATGAGATCTAGTCTTTGTGCATCGCCCAAATCCCAAGCTAATCCAACTTGTGGCTTTACGTTAATGCTCAATAACCCAGGCCAAAAAGTATTTGTAATTTGTTGAACGTCATCGCGCATACTGCGTGACAAACCTTGCGCAGTTTTAGCGGTTGGAATAATTACTTGCGAAACCACACCGAGTGCATCACCACGAAGAACGTGCATTGCCCGAACTGCAAAGTGGCTAAATGCATCGCACGCATATACATATCCATGCTCGAGCGGAACAACAATGACATAACCATCACGGATTGATTTAAGCCCGCGTGCTAAATGATCGGCACGATCACCAGTGGTGATGTCTACTCTTTCAACTGGATTGCTCATATATCTTTCCGTATCGCGCTAGTCCAACGCGGACGACCAACTAAATCTTGATGTAACTGTATCTCTTGAAAATCTCTTGCAAGTTCGGTGGCAATCACAGTGCCCTGCAGTTCGTTGTGCTCGATTGCCAATAAGCCACCTGATTTAAGTAATCGAGAAGAAGCGGCAATAAATGCACGAGGGGTATCCATGCCATCTTTACCACCGAAGAGTGCAATAGCTGGTTCGTGTTCTACAACATCTCTAGGTAGATCTGATTCATCCTGAATATATGGAGGATTAGCAATAACTACATCGCATTTAATACCAATGAGTGCGTCGCTGACATCGCTATGAACTATTCGTAAATCTTCGATGATGGCTTCAACATTTTTCTTAAGCCACACAAGTGCTTCATCACTTTTTTCAACTGCAATCACTCGGCTGTTG
>CAITAV010000078.1 GCA_903890345.1 uncultured Actinomycetes bacterium | reverse complement strand
GATTTTAGAAAAGGCGAAATCATGTCACTCTTTACTGGACCAGGACGAAAGAGTGAAATATCAATAATCAAATCTGTAAAAGTCTGTGGCTCTAATTTGCCGACGAGTTCGCGTTGTCCAGGGCTTTCTATCTGAAAGATGCCGATTGTTTTTGTGGATTGAATAAGTTCGTATGTATGCGGATCATCAAGTGCAATCGCATCAATATCTACCTCTTCGTTATGGACTCGAGAGATTTCGCTGAGCGCATAGGAGATGGATGACTGCATGCGCACCCCAAGAATATCTAACTTAAGTAAGCCAACATCTTCGACATCATCTTTATCAAATTCCACCATTGGATAACCGCTGGCATTTCGTTGTAGAGGTACGCGATCGAGTAATCCCCCGTCAGATAAAACAATTGCACATGGATGCATTGATAAGTGCCGCGGCAAACCTTCTAGGCGTCTAGCCATTGTGATAACCATCTTTGCTAAAGGCGTCTTAACGTTTTTTTCACGCAAGCCATATGGTGATTTAGCAATGAGATTAATTTCAGCAGCCGGTAGTCCTAAGGCGGCACCTGCGTCACGAATACTCTGACGAGTGCGATAGGTATCAAAACTTGCAACAGTTGCACATCGCGATTGATTGCCAGGAACATCCCACCGCGGATCTGCATATTTTTTAAAGACCAGATCATAAATTTCTAAACGACGGTGTGATTCGACATCAATATCAATATCAGGCAGAGCACGGCGAAGCGGTGAACAAAAACGTTCCATCAGTAATCCATGTGCAAGTGGGTCAACTCCTGAGATACCAAGTAAGTGACAGATAAGAGATCCTGCTCCAGAACCACGCGCCGATACACGAATGCCACGTTCGCGTGCCATGTCTGCAATGTCAGCGACGGTAAGAAAATATGACTCGTAACCAAGGGTTGCAACTGTTGCGAGTTCGTCATCAAGTCTTTCGCGAGCGTTTTTAACTGCTTGTGTACCGCTGTATCTCCAATTGATTTTGGCCTCCGATCTGTGGCGCAAGAGCGATCGCATCTCTTGGGCATTTTCTACTCCAACAACATGTGCTTCAGGTAAATGAATCGAACCAAGACCAATATCTCGCGTAGGTGATAGCAATGTTTGTTCTGCCCATGCACGCGTTGTCAAAAGAAGTGCACGTGCATTGCGTTCGCCCCCTGCGCGTGCAATTTCATCAGCGAGTGCGTGCATCTCTGGTGTTGATTTGAGATATGCCTCAGCATTTGTCCGTCCAATATGGCGAGGATGCAGTGGAACTAGTTGGCGAGCACAATCCAAAATATCTGCAACTGGTCCATCTTCTGGTCCACGCATTCGTGCAGCATTTGTAATAACAGCATCAATATCGTGATCTCGAGCAAAGATTAGTGAGCGGCCTGCGTGAGTAATAGATCCAGGACCATCGCCTTTTGCTAGGTGCGAAACGCATTCGATTGCATGGGCTTTAAAGTAATCACGGGTCTTATTAAATATAGCTAGCGCGTTATCTGTGCGATGTGCAGCAATTGCAGGTGCAATAGGTGCATCAAGCCCGTGTAGAACATAGAGCTTGTCTGTGTATTGCCCAAAGCGTTCAAGAAAATCAAGGGTTAAGACAGGTGCACCAGTAGATAAATTAAGCGATGTCATGAGCCGGACAAGGTTGCGCCATCCCCCATCGCTACCGGCAATGATGGTTAATCGAGGTAATTTTTTCTGTTCTTCTCCGCGATTCATCTTGAGATCAATAGCAAGATTGACTCCGATGATTGGAGCAATGCCGTATTCAAGACAGGCTTTTGTAAATCGAATTGCACCTAAGAGACCATCGCGATCAGTTAAGGCAAGTGCTGGTGCTTCTAATTGACTGGCACGCGCGACAAGATCACCCGGTTGTGTAGTGCCGTACTTAAGTGAGAATGCACTGGCAGTATGTAAGTGAATAAAACTCATATCGCTTTAATAATCCATGCACCGGTGATGTCATCTCGTTCGAGTTCAAATGTTTGCAATGTGCCAATCGGTGCGGCTTCTACTTTCCATACTGCGCGCGCTTGATCATCGGGGTGAAAGTTGCCATCACTAATTCGGTTCCACCAACCACCTGCTTCGCACCACCGTGAAAGAACTGCGTGAATACGAAAACGCTTTCCAGTAAAAGTGAATTCGATAGGACCAGAAGTGCCATCAGATAAAACTTCACCTGGTTGGGCAATCTGGGCTCTTACATGCACGGCGGCCATCGCGGGACTCTTTCTTACTAGGGTGTGGATGATTCGAACAGATGTTCGAAAAATAGTCCCTAGGACTGACAGGCGCAAGCCCCGTGTGCGACACGCTTAGAGCAAGCGTAGATAGTTGAAGTTTCAACTACTTTGCCATACCTTGGCCTAGTTAGTTCACAGCACCAACCTATAAGGGAGAAACATGGACGTAGTAACACTCATCGGTCGCCTGCTATTTGCAGCGCTATTTATTGGCTCAGGCATTGGTCACTTTGCAAAGCTTGAAGCAATGACTGGATATGCAAAGTACAAGAAACTTCCTGCTGCAAAGTTCGGAGTTCTTATCAGCGGCCTCTTCTTCTTGCTCGGCGGAATTTATATCGCCATCGGCCTATGGGTTGATCTTGGTGCGCTATTAATTGCTATCACAGTAATTCTTGCAGGAATCATCTTCCACGCATACTGGAAAGAAACCGATGCAACAGCAAAGATGAACGAGCAAATTGCATTCAATAAAGATCTCGCACTTGGTGGAGCAGCACTAATCCTGTTCGCACTTATCGCAAGTGGAACAATTTCTGGATCAGATTTTGGTCCACACGTAGGAAACATTAGTTTCTTCAGCAAGTAAGCCTTACTAACAAAAAGCCCTCAGCGCGTGCTGGGGGCTTTTTGCTTTACTTAATAACTCGCGAAAGAAAACCAGCCACAACGAGTGCCAGTATTGGAAAACCCATCGCTATCGAAATAGAAGTACCTTCTGCGAGAAATCCAATAATTGAAGGCCCAATAAAGAATCCAGATAGACCAATCACAAATGCACGTGCGCTAGATACGGAGGGCGCTATTCCAGGAATCGAACTTGCTGCCAAAATAAAAGCCGGAAACATTGGTCCTATCGCTAGGCCAGCAATAACAAAGCCTAGGTTGATAATCACAAGGGCTACTAACGGATGTGCATCTGACAGTGGTACTGCAATTGCAATACTTGCAGCCCATCCGATTGCTCCGAAATAACCACACATACGCACTAAACGTGCTGGGCCAAAGTGATCGAGTGCGCGATCACCTAGAAAACGTGCAGTAATCATTGCAAGGGCAAAGGATGCATACGCCGAAGCATTAATGCCTTTTCCAACTCCCATGTCATCTCGTAATAAAAGTGCTCCCCAATCACTTGCAGATCCCTCTGCAATGAGTGCAGCTAATAAACCAAATCCAATAAACCACAATGACGTGACCGATTTTCCAAAGAGTGCGATCTTGGCGGTTGTTTCATCCTCACCTTGATGGCCATCTAAATTTTCAGGAATTAACCGAGCAACGCAGGGTAAGAACGCTGCGATACACAGAACTGAAACAGCACCCAAGTTCACTTGAGGAGAAAGTACGCGAGCAACCGAGCCACCTAAAACAGTTGTTGAAAAAGCTCCAACACTCCAGAGTGCATGAAAGGAAGACATACTGCGGGCTTGCAGAATTTTTTCAACAGCAACTGCTTGAGTATTGAGTGCAACGTCGGTACTTGAATATCCAAAACCCATCAAGAAAAGTGCGAAAGCTAAAAATAGTGGAATCGTTGAAAAACCAATTGCACATAAGCCAGCAGGTAGCAATATTGTTGAAACAAAGAGAACTCTTCGTGATCCATATGTGTGAACTAATCGACCTGCTAATTGCGCTCCGGTAATAGACCCCAATGAACTTGCAAGCAGGACCAAGCCGAACTGCGCATTATTCAAACCATTAGCATCTTTAATTTCAGGAATTCGGGCGACCCAACCCATTGATGCAATACCCATGATTGCAAAGCAAGCCCACAGCGCACTCTTTGATTGCTGCGCAATCTCAACAGGTGTGCGAATTTTCATTGGGTAACCCTACTATTCTTACTCTCATGTCACTGCGAAAATCATTCATCGCACTATGCGTTATTGCTTTTGCATCGACTCCCCTGGCGCATAGCTCTGAGCCACTTTCACAAGATACGCGGATGACGCTCGTTAAAACGCTTTCAGGAAATTTAAGTCCTAAATCAGTTCTCTCTTCCGGAACTGGATTAGTGAGCGCACACAACATGATGTACAACCACACTGTCTCTATTTTTGATTCAAAAACTTTGGAGTTACTTTCTACAGTAAAAGATAGCGTGGATCTCAAATCCTTTGGATACACAAAATACAGTGGCACATATCGCGGTGCTCCTGTTGAAGGTGCGTTCTCTCCCGATGGCAAATATCTGTACTTCACTAATTATGCGATGTATGGCAAGGGATTTTCCAAAGAGGGCCATGACACGTGCTCACCTGCTTCAGGCTATGACACGAGTTTTCTTTCACGAATTGATCTGAGTACCTACGAGATTGATGCGGTCTACCCCGTTGGATCAGTACCAAAGGTTGTCAAAGTTACTCCCGATAACAAATACATATTGGTCTCTAACTGGTGCTCTTACACGCTCTCCGTTATTTCAGTTGCAGAACAAAAAGTTGTACAGAGTATAAAAATCGGTCGCTATCCACGTGGAATTGTGGTGACTAATGACAGCGCATTTGCATACGTTGCTGAAATGGGCGGCAATAGGTTGCACCGCATAAACCTTGCCAACTTCGAACATACATACATTCCGATTGGATCAAATCCAAGAGCTCTCGTACTCTCCCCAGATAATAAAACTTTGTACGCCACATTAAATGTCTCCGGACAAATTGCTGCATGGGATTTGGTTGCAGATAAGTCACTTGGAAAAACTAAGGTAGGAAATGCTGCGCGTAGCCTAGATATTTCATCAGATGGAACAGCACTCTTTGTCACCAACTTTAAAAGTGGCACAATTTCAAAGGTTCGTACATCCGATCTCAAGGTTCTGCAAACCATCAAAGTCTGCTCTGAACCAATTGGAATCTCCTATGACGCACCCACTGCACGTACGTGGGTTGCTTGCTACAAGGGTTCGGTCAAAGTTTTCGCTAATAATTAATCTAATGCTCTAAAGTTCGGCTATGTCTGCGATATTTGAAAACTCTTCAGTTCAGCGCGTGCAATCACTGATGAAAGAACTTGGCATGAGTGGTGAAATAACCGCACTGGCTGATAGCGCCCGAACGGCCAAAGAAGCAGCCGATGCATTAGGTATCGAAGTTGGCCAGGTTGCATCATCGATTGTTTTCAAACTAGATGATGAATCCCCACTTCTGGTCATTACCAGTGGTCGCCACAAAGTTGATACCGAACTTGTCGCTAAGAATTTGAACCAAAGTAAATTACATAGAGTTGATGCAGATTACGTAAAGGAAAAGTCAGGGTTTTCAATTGGTGGCGTATCCCCAATTGGTTGGGTATCAAATGCCACAATTCTTATTGACCTCGCACTCAATGATTACGAAGTTGTATGGGCAGCTGCCGGACACCCACACTCTGT
>CAITAV010000077.1 GCA_903890345.1 uncultured Actinomycetes bacterium | reverse complement strand
CCCGCTGGGTCATCTAGCACCCAATCTTCATAGCGCTTGCCTGGATAGAACGGGCACGCATCACCACAACCCATTGTGATCACGGCATCAGATTCTTGTACTGCTTCAGGAGTTAAGACTTTAGGTACATTGTTGGAAATATCAATTCCAACTTCTTGCATAGCTTGTACAGCTATTGGGTTTATAGAATCTTTTGGAGCAGATCCGGCAGATAAAACTTCGACCCGACCCGCGCCAAGTGAGTTCATAAATCCCGCTGCCATTTGTGAGCGCCCAGCATTGTGGACGCACACAAACAAAACAGTTGGTTTAGGCGAAGACATCTTCTTCCTTCTTTTCTGCAGTCAATAGAGAAGCGATTAAGACCCCTAGTGCAGCACCAATGCATTGTGCCAAGATGAACAGCGGCACAGACTTCAATGAAATTCCTGTAAAAGATTCACTTAATGTTCTAGCTAATGTTATTGCTGGGTTTGCAAAAGATGTAGAGGATGTAAATATGTAAGCAGCGCCGATCCAGGCAGGCACCACAACGGCAGCCATCGATCCACGCTTTTGATGCTGCAGGAGCAGAATGATCATAAGTAATCCGGCTGTCGCAACTACTTCTGCTAGAAAAAGATAATTCCCACTTCGAGTGTATGTGGATTGTTCAATAGCTTTCTTATTAAACATCAAGTTTGCAAGTACTGCTCCACTGGCTGTTCCTAGTATCTGTGCAAGAACATAGAAACCAGCTTCTTTTATTGAAATGCGCTTATAAAAGAGTTCGGCCGCTGTAACTAGCGGATTGAAATGCGCACCACTGATTGGTGAAAAAAGCGTGATAATAATGAACAACATAAACACTGTTGTAATTGTGTTTATGAAAAGCTGAATGGCAATATCTTGAGTCAAAATCGTAACCATAATGCCTGAGCCAATAACGCTGGCTGCCAGAAATAGTGAACCTAAAAACTCAGCAGATAACTTCTTTACCATTTATTTATCCTTCGCTAGCGGCCTTCAGTTGGACCAATGTTTTGGCAACTGCTCTCTGTGTAAAAGGATAAGCCTTGCGAAGAGATAACCACGCTTTAGCGATAAGTGGCGCGCGGGATGCATCAAAGGATTCTGTTACTTGCGTGCTTTGTGGCCCGATGTTCACTAATTCGTAACGCCAAATCCATCTACCAACATGGCGCCAAGCGATTAATGAATTTTCTTGATACTCGGTTACCGTGTTGAGTATTCGATAATTAACGCCCAAATGCATTTTCATTCCGAATTTTGAACCAAGGACCAATTTATCTGGACCACTGATATTTTCTTGAATTGTGTTTGATCCATCGATTTCTTTATGTCGCCGTGGATTTGAAAGGATCGCAAAAATCTTCTCTGCGGGAGCATTGATAACGATTCGTGCTGATTTAATCCGTCCGTTGCCAGTTTCTAGAATTTCAGAGCGTGTATTTTCGTTCATCTACTTCCTCAAAAATGTTGTTAAGTACGCCAAGCTGAATAAGAAACCGACGGCAGCATAGGTAATTGTAAACCATCCGTATTCAGCCGGAATTAATAATGTGAGTGCGCCTAACCCTGCCGCAGAAACAACCATTACGCGAGCAGAGAAAACAACACTTGTTTCACTTCCAAAGCGAGCCACTGAGAGCATGTTTCCAGTTAACGCGATCAAAGTAATGGCGATCATTCGCATGGACCATTGCAGTGATTCAGTTGTTTCTAGATTAAGTAATTCTAAAAATCTCTTAGGGTCAACCAATAAGAAAATCGCACTGAGTCCAAAAACAGTTGCACCAAACTTTAAAATTGTTCGAAGGCGCTTAATTGCTAGAGCCGAAGTAAAAGACATGGCTAGAGCCTAAACCCAGGTAAATCTAGATTCCAGTACTTGGTCAGCGATATTTTGGGGCGATTATGGTTGAAGCACGCCTGAAGCAAGCAAAATAAGAACGGTAGTACCGAGCACCACGCGATAGATGATGAATGGCGCAAAGCTCTTCGTTGTTACAAACTTAAGTAACCAAGAAATTACCAAATAGCCAATTACAAAGGCGATGACTGTTGCTACCAATGTTTCTGACAAAGAATAAACGGCAACTTGATTATCAGAAAGTGCACTTTTCAATT
>CAITAV010000076.1 GCA_903890345.1 uncultured Actinomycetes bacterium | reverse complement strand
CTCTTTGCACTTAAAGGAATTAGCGGATCTGTTGCACTGATCGGTACAACTGATGAAGAAACCGGAAGCCACGCATCACGTAAGTTAATTCAAGATGTGTCATCAAAGGCAAAGGCCGTCCTTGTACTTGAAGCAGCAATTGATGGAAAAGTTAAAACAGGTCGTAAAGGCACAGCGATGTATCAAGTACATGTGCATGGCCGAGCAGCACACGCTGGACTCGAACCCGAAAAAGGAATTAACGCGACTATAGAAATTGCACACATCATCACGGCTCTTGCATTCTTAGAAAATAAAGAGAAGCAGACAACTGTTGTTCCAACTCTTGTAAAAGCCGGAAACTCAACTAATACTGTTCCGGATTACGCAGTTCTAGATATTGATGCACGATCATTTTCAACTGATGAAATCAATCGCGTTGATGCCGCTATCCGTGCATTAAAACCACTGCATCCGGAAGCACGTATTGAAATTACTGGTGGATTAAATCGTCCACCACTAGAAACAACTTCAACCATGGAACTTTACGAACGCGCAGAAAAAGTTGCTGCACGTATAGGAATGCCACCACTTGGACATGCATCTGTTGGTGGTGCCAGCGATGGAAACTTTGCAGCAGCTGCTGGAGCCAAAGTTCTAGATGGACTTGGCGCTGTTGGTTCTGGTGCGCATGCCACAACTGAATGGGTAAGCATTAAGGCTCTCGAAGAGCGCAGCGCTTTCTTACATGAATTTGTTAAGGAATTACTCAATGACTGATGGGCCATTGATCGTTCAGAGCGATAAAACACTGCTCTTAGATATCGATCATGGGATGTCAACAGAATGTCGCCGTGCAATTGCACCTTTTGCAGAACTAGAGCGTTCGCCCGAACACATCCACACATATCGATTAACAAATCTTGGTCTCTGGAATGCACGTGCTGCTGGCCATGATGCCGAGATGGTTATCGACACACTTATTAAGTATTCGCGCTACGCGGTTCCACATTCAATTCTTGTTGACGTTGCAGAAACCATGTCTCGCTACGGTCGCTTACGACTTGAGGCAGATCCAATTCATGGGTTAATTCTTGTCACAACTGATGTTGCAGTTCTTGAAGAAGTTATTCGTGCAAAAAAGATTGCACCATTGTTGGGTGTGCGAATTGATAATGAAACAATTGCTGTACACCCAAGTCAACGTGGACATATCAAACAATCACTTCTTCGGCTCGGCTGGCCGGCAGAAGATTTTGCAGGTTACGTTGATGGACAAGCACACGAAATTGCACTCAAACAAGACGATTGGAAAATTCGTCCGTACCAAGAGTTAGCGGCCGAAGGTTTTTGGCACGGTGGCTCTGGTGTAGTTGTACTTCCCTGCGGTGCTGGAAAAACAATTGTTGGCGCCGCAGCAATGGCACACGCAAAAGCCACGACTCTTATTTTGGTTACAAACACAATTGCAGCGCGTCAATGGCGTGAAGAGTTACTTAAGCGCACAACTCTTAATGAAGATGAAATTGGTGAATATTCCGGTGCAAAGAAAGAGATTCGTCCCGTAACAATTGCAACGTATCAAGTAATGACAAAGAAAAAAGATGGCGTGTACGCCCACCTAGATCTCTTTGATACACATGACTGGGGATTAATCATTTATGACGAAGTACATCTCTTGCCTGCACCAATCTTTCGTTTTACAGCTGATATTCAATCTCGTCGTCGCTTAGGACTAACTGCAACATTGGTTCGTGAAGATGGAATGGAAGGTGAAGTTTTTTCACTCATCGGCCCAAAGAGATTTGATGTTCCTTGGAAAGAGATTGAATCTCAGGGATATATCGCTCCTGCGCAGTGCGTAGAAGTACGTGTAAACCTCAGCGAAACTGAGCGAATTTCATATGCAACCGCCGAGCCAGAAGAGCGATATCGATTCTGCGCAACTACTCGTACTAAGCGAAACGTTGTTGAATCATTAGTTGCACACCATGCAGGCGAGCAGATTTTGGTTATCGGCCAATACATTGATCAGCTCGATGAATTATCTGAAGTACTTGGGGTTCCTCTTATCAAAGGCGAAACCCCTGTCAAAGAACGCGAAGTACTGTTTAACAAATTTAGAACTGGCGAAATTACCTGCTTAGTTGTTTCTAAAGTTGCTAACTTCTCTATTGATTTACCTGATGCAACTATTGCTATTCAGGTTTCGGGAGCATTTGGTTCTCGCCAAGAAGAAGCCCAACGCCTTGGCCGCATCTTGCGACCAAAATCTGATGGTCGAAGTGCAACTTTTTATTCTGTAGTTTCACGCGACACTATTGACCAAGACTTTGCTCAAAACCGTCAGCGCTTCTTAGCCGAACAAGGTTATGCGTACAAAATTATTGACGCTGACGATGTGTTTCAAGGCAAGCTCTAAAACGTTCCGGATCAACGCGCCAGAAATCGTGGTGCTCACCATCAATATGAGTTACCGGAACTTGTTCGCCGTATAGTTTTTCAAGTTCAGTATTGCCATCTATGTAAGTAATTTGAATTGAATAATCTAATTCGCTCTTCATTGATTCGAGTGTTTCTACCGCAACATCACAAAGATGGCAGCCGTGTCTTGAAAAGACAGTAATAACTGTTCGAGACAACTATTTTTTCCGCTTCTTATTCATTGCCCGGTCAATGAACTCTTCGGCAACGAGTGTTACATCACCTTTTAATCTGTATGCATTTTTCTCGAGATCTTTAAGCACCGCGTTAACTGTCGTTTGTGTTACAGAACCAACGAGTGGACCGAATTTTTTCGCAAAGAGTGCATGCGCAATTTCACTGACAGATTTCGCTAAATCATCACGTGCTTCATCCAAAGTTGGTTCTGGTTTCTTTGGTTCTTGTGAAAAATCTAGAGAAATTGGGCGTTCAGCCTTCATCCGAGAATAAAGTTCGTCGAAGTTGGTTGCACTGCTCTCTTCCATAGGGAAATCATCTCATCCTGATACCTTTTGCACATATGCAAACGAGAACCAGTACTCGCACCGCAACAGGGCTTTTATTTATTCTCCTTGCATCTTTACTCTCCGTTTTGCCGGCCGAAGCGGCGCCACTCGTTGCCCCATCAACTGTGTGGGGGCACACATATGCAGCAGAAGCGAGTTCAGAAGTCCTGTCGGTTCCTGCAACGCAATCTGCCAACTTAGAAAAGCGTTCAAAGTTTGTTGTGAACTATAAGAATTTTCCCGATTGGGCAAAAAACCAAGTACAAGCCGCAATTGATTTGTGGGCAATCAACTTTGATTCAAAGGTGCAGATAAATGTTGATGCGACATGGAGTCGCTCTAGCACCGCAGATATTTTGGGAAGTGCCCGACCTGATCGTTACTACGCAAAGTTTGCTGGTGCTCCAGATTCTTCACTTTGGTACGCGTCCGCTCTTGCAAATGCGATAGCTGGAAAAGATTTAGATTTAGATAATCCTGAAATTATCATTCAGATTAACTCTGAAGCTGAATGGGATTTAGACGGACTCGGAAAACCTACGCGTTATGAGTACGACCTAAAATCTGTAATGTTTCATGAATTAGCGCACGGCTTAGGTTTTCTCTCAACTAGTTCATATTTGTTCGACCGCACAAAAGGTCAAAATGTAGGAATACTCGAACAACCAACTCCATTTGATGCGTTCTTGCAGACACAAGATGGAAATCGCTTAGCCGATCTGCCATCGCCATCCTTTGAATTAGGGCAAGCGCTTACTAGCAAACTTGTGTGGTCAGGCCCTGAAGGTACTGCTGCAAACAATGGCACCAAACCACTTATGTATACGCCATCTAATTACGACGGAGGTTCGTCGGTAAGTCACTTAGATGAAAATACATTTGCAAACTCTGGCACTAACGCTGTGATGACTCCGAATCTTGAAGCAGGCGAAGTTTTCAACGAACCAGGTCCTATCTTGCTTGCAATGATGAAAGACCTTCGAAACAAGCCAGCACCAGGTCTTGCAGCGGGCGTGCCGAGTGAAGTTCTTAATGCGCAAGCACTGATTGCGGATGCATCAGCAATCATTACCTTTAATCCACCTTTAAATTCGCGCACAACTCAAGTCAGCGAATACGTCATTAAAAACGTCAATACTGGTAAAGAAAAGAGTGTTACAGATAGCCCAGCAATAATTACTGGATTAAAAAATGGAACTAGTTATACATTTGAGATCGTTGCATCAAATTCAAAGGGGACATCCCCGATAGCGCTAACAAAACCTGTCACACCACGTGCAGCCTGGACTTCGCAAGTAATCGATGCGGCAGCAGATGCCAGATCAATTACCTCAACTACATTAAATGGACAACCTGTATTTGCATACGTGGATTCAAAATCTTCAATCCTTAAGCTCGC
The DNA here is from genome assembly GCA_903890345.1 of uncultured Actinomycetes bacterium. Classification (GTDB taxonomy): domain Bacteria; phylum Actinomycetota; class Actinomycetes; order Nanopelagicales; family Nanopelagicaceae; genus Planktophila. The sequence goes on along the minus strand of CAITAV010000076.1, from coordinate 942 downwards.
ATCTTGGAACGGCAAGACTTGGAAGAAGATGACTATTGATAGTGACATTACTGGACAGATTTCTTTGTGCGTCAGCGGTAAGAATCTAAAACAAACACTTCATGTTTTCTACGGCGATAAAACCGATAATGATTTACGCCACGCAACAGTTAATGGCCCAACAATTGCACGCGAAATAGTTGATGGAAATGCTGCCAAGGTTCAGTCTTACGAAGAAATTGTTCGAGTCGCAACAGCAAGTAACGTAAGTGTTTCAAATGCATGTGCCATCACAAGTGAAGGTATTCAAGTTTTCTACCGCGATGAAACACAGGGAGTTTTGCTCGGTGCCTACAAGAACTTTGGCGGAGATTGGAATTACGAATTAGTCGACGGTGATCGTAAGACTGATTTCCGCACGACAGGCGATGTTGCATTCCACATGAAGGCACTCGTTGATGGCAATAAAACCTATGTTCTATATGACTCGGTTTTAACAATTAATCAAAACCGTGATGCAACATCCGGTGAAATTAGATTAGCTACCCGCACTAGTTTTGATCCTGGTGCCTGGCAATATCGAACACTTGAATCACCATCAACAGATGCAACCATTTTGGGCTATGACGTAGAAATTGCGAAGAGCGCCAAGGGAATCATGGCTTCATGGTTCTCGGCAACGGCGTTATCAATGCCAGATCCAACGATGCTTCGAACTCTGAATTTGAGTACTACTGCTGCAGTTGTGACGACATCGACTTCAAATTATGGAACACCGAATGAATTACTAAGTAGTGATTCTCAAACTCTTCTTTTTAATTGCTTAGGGCGTTTATGCGCAATTGATTACGCCAAGTTTTCTAAGGGGCAATCGGCGATATCGCTTGCTTCGTCATGGCAATCGACAGAGCCAATTGCGAGTGCGTGGATTGTTTTAAAAAAGGTTCGCTATGCAGTCGCCGG
>CAITAV010000075.1 GCA_903890345.1 uncultured Actinomycetes bacterium | reverse complement strand
GATGACCCTTCGTTGGTCCGCTTCTGACTCAAGACGTTCCCATTGTGCCTGATGGGTATGGTTTTCGCCTAATGAATTAAGTTTTCCGGTTCCGTGATAGTCACTTGCACCAGTGACAACTAAATCTAATTCATGAGCAATATCTGCCAAGGCATTGCGCTCTTCATTGTTGTGATCTCGGTGATTAACTTCAATACCGTTTAAACCTGCGTTTTTTAATGGTAAAAAATCTGCAGCAGAAAGTACTTTTCCACGGTGCGAAGCAAAGGGATGTGCGATGACGGCAACTCCGCCAGCACTTCGAATCATTGAAATTGCATCTTCTGGTGTGGGTGCAAGATGGGCAACGTAATACGGTGAATTATTATGAAGTAAGTCAGTAAATGCTTCATCTCGTGAAGATACAACTCCGTTTTTAACAAGAGCATCAGCGATGTGCGGTCTACCTAAAGTTGCACCTACAGGCTTTACAGATTCGACATCCTCCATTGAAACTCTTATTCCGCCAGCATTTAGTAACTCAATCATTTTGTGTGCCCGCGGAATGCGACCATCTCGGGTATTTTCAAGCATTTCTTGCATCTGGGTGTGTGCACCGTCAAAGAGCAAACCCAACATGTGCACACTGATTCCGTCACTAGTAAGGCATGAAATTTCAGCACCAAGTGCAAGTGATAAATCTCCGCGTAGAGTTTTTTGAGCACTCTCCCACCCAGAAGTAGTGTCGTGATCTGTCAGTGCCAGGACCGTTAATCCCTCTGCGAGTGCTTTATTAACAAGCTGCGCAGGTGAATCTGTTCCATCGCTGCAATTTGTATGTGTATGTAAATCAATCATGGTGCTAACTCGACTCGAGTAGAACGTGTGCGCAAGACCACCAATGCACAACCTCCAAGAATCAAAACAATCCCTGGAAGAATTCCAATTGGTGGAGTCTGATTCAGCCACCAAATTGCCAGGACTGATGCAACTGGAACTTCAAAGAAAATAATCAGCGAGACAACAGCAGGTGAAACTCTCTTTAGCGCAGAGTTAAACATATTATGGCCAAGTAATTGAGCAAAAACAATTAAGCCAATCACAAGCCACCATTCATTGCCATTAAAGTTCCATATTTGGAATCCGCCAATTAGCATGATCGGCAATGTCGTTACCGCACATGTTGCATAGCAAATTGCGGTGTAGGAGCTAGTTTCCAAACTCTGTTGCGCCTTTGAGCCAATGAGAACATAAATTGCAGCAAGAGCTGCAGAAACTATCGCTGCAACATCTCCCGCAAAAGATCGCAGGGAAATATTTAAATCCACACCGGAAATTAAGACCACACCAGAAAAACTAACAACCATTCCTAGCCATGCACGAGATGGAATATGCCCACCTCTGATGCGAAGAAACAACGCTGCAAATATTGGTTGCAGTGCAACTAGTGCTGTACCAGCAGCGACTGTTGTCAGGCGCATCGCTAAAAAGAATGCGATGAAGTGCATAGCAAGAACGAATCCACCTAATACGGCCCATGTCATTCCATCGCGATTCTTACGATGCTTGAATGCGAAAGGTGCAATAGCCAGCGCCCCTCCAAGATTTCGCCAGAAAATTAAAGTAACTACTGGCATCGTGCTCAGAGCAATAAGTGGGCCAGATACGCCAATTCCAATAATTCCAATTCCCAGACGAATCAAATCTTTGCGGCCAGGCATTGCCGTATGGCTATGAATGAGTGATTTTTGCTCTGACATAGGGCAAAAGTATCTATTTCATAGAGTTAAAGCGAAAGCATCGAGGTGCAATGAGCCGTTACCCTTATCCCATGAGCGGAAACTTGATTAATCGAGTATTTCTCGCCCGTCTTGCAGGTACCGCGGTCTTTGATCCAAATGGTGATCCAGTAGGAAAGGTGCGAGATGCTTTGGCGACCCTTCGCGCAAATAATCAACCACCAAGAATTTTAGGTTTAATAGTTGAAGTTCCACTACGTCGCCGTGTTTTTGTACCAATTACTCGTGTGACATCTATTGAAAGTGGAACGGTAATAATTACTGGATTACTTAACATGCGTCGGTTCGAATCTCGTACCGGCGAAGTTTTAGTTCTCGGCGAAATGCTTGATCGCTCCATTTCATTGGTTGAAAATAACGAAAAAGTTGTTGTTGAAGATATGGGCATGGAGCAAAATAGAACTGGCGATTGGCTAATTACTCGAGTTCACGTCATGCGTCGCGGCACAGGATTGCGCCGTAAGGGAGCAACCTCAACAGTTGCATGGGAAGAAGTTTCTGGCTTTGCAACATCCGAACATAATCAAGGCGTTGCAAATTTACTTGCAACTCTAAGCACACTTCGAGCTGCAGATCTTGCCTCCGTTATGCACGACTTAGCGCCAAAACGTCGCGTTGAAGTTGCACGTGCACTCAACGATGAACGTCTGGCAGACGTCCTTGAAGAAATGGATGAAGCAGAACGAGTTGAATTATTAGCAGAACTTGAAGGCGAACGCGCCGCTGATGTTTTGGGCGAAATGGATCCAGATGATGCTGCCGATTTGCTCCGTGAAGTAGGGCAAGAGCGTGCGCAAGCACTTCTTGAATTAATGGAGCCAGAAGATGCTGAAGACGTTCGTCGTTTGATGAACTATGAAGATTACACAGCAGGCGGCATGATGACGACAGAACCAATTGTGATGACTGCAGATAACACTGTTGCAGAAGCACTCGCTGCAGTTCGACAGAGCGAAATTTCGCCAGCTCTTGCTTCGCAAGTTTTTATCTGCCGTGCACCACTAGAAACTCCTACTGGCAGATTTATTGGAATTGCGCATTATCAACGCCTATTGCGAGAAGCCCCATCTAAGCTTCTTGGATCAATGGTTGATACAGATACTCAAGGATTAAATCCCCAAGCATCATTGAATGAAGTTTCGTCATACTTAGCCAGCTATAACTTGTTATCGCTGCCAGTAGTTGATGCCAACGAACGTTTATTGGGAGCAGTAACCGTTGATGACGTGCTTGATCACTTGTTGCCAGAGAACTGGCGTCATGATCATCGTGATACTTCAAAGACGGCAAATGTTTTGGTGAATGAAGAATTACTTAATTCAGAAGAAAGCGAGGGGTAAAGATGGCACGTAACAACCGTTTAGATACTCCTCGCGAGACTGGTCGCGCATTTCGCCCAAACTTTGATCCTGAAGCATTTGGTCGCTTATCCGAAAGATTTGCACGTTTCTTAGGAACCGCAGGTTTCTTGGTTTACATGACAATCTTTGTATTGAGTTGGGTTTTCTGGAACGCCTTTGCTCCAGTTGATCTTCGTTTTGATGATTACCCATTCATCTTTTTAACTCTGATCTTGTCACTGCAAGCTTCGTACGCCGCGCCTCTGATTTTGCTTGCACAAAATCGCCAAGCAGATCGCGATCGAATTCAAGTAAGTGAAGATCGTGCTCGCAATGAACGCTCAATTGCAGATACTGAATATCTCACTCGTGAACTTGCGAGCCTTCGCAATACATTAGGTGAAGTAGCGACTCGAGATTTCTTGCGCAATGAACTTGGTGACATGCTCGAAGAAGTTCTTAAAGAATTACGTGGAAACACCCAGCCTGATACCGAGAAGTGATTTCTTTCGAACTACTAACTGATCCACAATTGCAATTATTGATTTAGCTGCAGCGCTGTCAGGATATTGAACGACTACAGGTTCACCGTTATCTCCACCAGTACGCAAATCTGGACTAAACGGAACCTTGCCAAGTAATGCAACATTAATTCCTGCTAATTCTGAGAGTCTCTTCGCTGTTTCTTCTCCGCCACCAGAGCCAAATAAAGAAATCATGTCGTTGCAATGAGGGCATGGAAAGTCAGACATATTTTCAATTACGCCAACGAGATGCTGTTTAATTTGGTGGGCAATTCGGCCAGCTCTTTCAGCAACTTCTGCGGCAGCAATCTGTGGAGTTGTGACAACAAGAATTTCTGATGTTGGAATGAGTTGGCCTAATGAAATTGCAAGATCACCAGTACCTGGTGGCAAATCAATTAGTAACAAATCCAAATCGCCCCAATAAGCATCTGAGAGCAATTGCTCCAATACTTTATGGAGAAGTGGTCCTCGATAGGCAACAGCATCTGAGCGTTCTGGTTTAAACATCTCCATTGAAACAACTTTTACGCCATATGATTCAAGTGGAATAAACATCTGATCAATTGCAGTTGGTCGCTGACCGATTAAACCCATCAATCGTGGAACAGAGTGACCATAAACATCTGCATCCAAGATTCCAACGCGCAAGCCCTTCTGGGCTGCAGCAACTGCCAAGTTAACCGTGAGGGAAGATTTTCCAACTCCACCTTTACCAGATGCAATACCGATCACTCGCGTAAGAGATTCTGGTTGAGCAAATGGGATAATTTTTTCGCGGCCATTACGCAACAATGATTTGAGATTTCCTCGTTGCTCTTCATTCATCACGCCAAAAGTGATTTCGACAGAGGAGATAGTTTCAACAGCAATAACTGCCTTTGTGATGTCTGTGCGAAGGCGATCTTGCATCGGACAACCAGAGATCGTGAGCAATATCTTGAGTTGAGCAACTCCTGCATCAACTTGAACAGATTCAACCATCCCCAGATCAGGAAGTGGGCGATGAATTTCTGGGTCTTCTACAGTTGCTAAAGCCGCATGGATTGATTCAATAACGGTCATAGTAAATCCGGATCAATTTTAGGTTGTGCTGTATTTCGTGGTTTGTCTTCATCGAGTGCGCCTGCAATTTGTTTCTTTATAAAAGTTTTTGGATTCAAATCTGATGGCTGTAAATCTTCGAATCCGGGTCCGAGGTTTTCACGCAATTCTGCGGTGGCGGTATTTGCTAAATTTTTTACCTTCTTTAAGAACTTTGCAGCATCGGAAGAGAATTTAGGTAAACGCTCTGGTCCCACAAAGATAATGGCAATTAATGCCAATCCTATGAATTCACCTGGACCGATACCAAAAATCATGTTTTTAGCCTAGTGGTTGTTTCAGATTAGTTCTTGCCAGCTGCAAGAACGACAGTTGCTGTACGTGTGCTGCTGCCACGCTTGTACTTAATCTCAACTCGATCACCAATATTTTTTGATCTAATAGCAACAATGAGTTCATCGCCGTTATTTATTGTCTTGCCTGCAAATTCAATAATTAGATCTCCAGGTTGTAATCCTGCTTTCTGTGCCGGACCACCAGGAAGAATTGCTCCGTCAGCAGTTGTTACTTTCGCACCTGGACCTGCAAAATTCATATCAATTGAAACGCCCATGACAGGATAAGAAGCTTTTCCAGTCTTTATTAACTGGTCTGCTGTTTTTCTAGCCTGATTAATTGGAATTGCAAAACCTAATCCAATTGATCCAGCCTGACTAGTCGATGCTCCACTTAATGTTGCAATTGCAGAGTTAACTCCGATTACCGCACCTGTCGTGTCAATAAGTGGTCCGCCAGAATTTCCAGGATTGATCGCAGCATCTGTTTGTAAAGCATTGATGAAAGAGTTTTCACCTGCCGTACCACCAGCTGTTACAGCTCTATCTTTTGCGCTAATTATTCCTAATGTAACCGTGCCACTTAGGCCAAGTGGTGAACCAATGGCAATTACAGCATCTCCTACCGCAACTTTATCGCTGTCGCCAAATTGAAGTGCTGGCAAGCCAGTTGCAAGAATCTTAAGAACCGCTAAATCATAAGAAGCATCTCTTCCAATAATCTTGCTTTCAAACTCTTCACCATTATTGAGCGTGACAATAATCTTTGCTTTAGATAGCGCTGCTTCCTCAACAACATGGTTATTTGTAAGAATAAATCCTGCGCTGTCGATAATAAATCCTGAACCAGTGCTTCCGGAACCGGTAGTTATTGAAACGACTGAAGGCAAAACTCTATTTGCTAAACCAGCGACTGAATCTGGTTTGCGTTCAACAGAATTAGATGCAGAAACCAGATTTGCTTTGCCACCGAAGAATCCACCCGATGCATTTATTCCGAGTGCTCCACCAACTATTCCAGCGATGATGGCCAAAACAACAACAGAACCTGGACTGACGCCCTTACGCGGTTGTGAAAAATCTTGAGAATTCCACCAAGGTGCGTCAATTCGTGCACGTGATTTTCGGGAAAGAAAGCTCATAGTGCTTATCTTGCTACAACTTTGTTGCGATTAACAAACCATCGCCAACGGTAATGAGTGTGCTTACCCAGAGATCTGTGGCACCTTTTACAGTTTTACCAGCTTCGCGCAGGGCAATTGTTCGCGGATCCCTTTGTGATGGATCGCTAACTTTTCCACCACCAAAGAATCCATCGATAACCATTACTCCGCCACTACGCAGAATTCGATGTGCTTCTTCAATTGTGTACGTTAAATCTTCTGGATTGTGACGCAGAACAACTAGGTCATATGCACGGTCAGTTAACTTGGTCATTACATCCATAATCGAATTAGTGATAAGTCTGTAGCGAGATGGTGCAATGTCTGCATCCTGCATCGCTATTCGCGCAATTCGGGAGTGTTCGGTTTCATCATCAATTGAAGTCAGAGTGCCGCTAGTAATCATTCCGCCCAATATCCAGAGACTTCCGACACCAGAACCGGTTCCTACTTCAACAACTGATTGTGCCGATAGTTGGTGAGCGAGTGTCCGAAGATATGAACCAACACCTGTTGATGCATCTTTTGCACCAACTTCAAGACCGCGCGCTCTGGCGCGAATTTGGAACTCATCTTCTGAAATGAAACCCTCTGCATAAGTATGTGGATCAATTTTCATCATAAACTCATAATCCAATCAATGAGAACGCGAACACCAAATCCAGTGCCACCCTTTGGTGATTCTCCTGCGTCACTTTCGCTTCGCGCTGTTCCTGCAACATCTAAATGAACCCATTTTCTTTTTCCAGTAAATTTTTCTAAGAAGAGCGCAGCAGTTACGGATCCTGCAGAGTAATCACCTTTATCTGCGGTGTGATTAAAATCTGCAATGTCGCTTTCTAATGAATCTTGGTAATCATCAATGAGCGGCATATGCCACAGGCGATCTCCAGATGATTCACCGAATGCAACTAATGCCGATGCTAGAGCACGATCGCGCGTATACATGGCACCATATTGACGCCCAAGTCCGAGTGTTGCAGATCCCGTTAGCGTTGCAATGTCCAGTAAATAATCTGGATCAAGTTTTGCATCGGCATATGCCAACCCATCAGCTAAAACCAATCGACCTTCAGCATCTGTATCGAGTACTTCTACTGTGGTTCCGCCGTAATGAGTAATAACATCACTTGGGCGTTGAGAAGTTCCAGAGAGAGCATTTTCTGCACACATCAACAATGCTGTTACTTTGACGCGTGGCTTTAATTCTGGCAACGCTCCGACAACATTTAGTACTGCCGATGCGCCAGCCATATCGCTCTTCATCGCCATCATCAGATCGTATGGACGCTTGAGTGAAACACCACCGGTATCAAATGTAATTCCTTTGCCCACAAGAACAACGTGTGGAACACGTTTGCCAGTTGATTTTGGTGTGTAAGTTATTTGAATAAATCGCGGTCCTGGCTTGGGGGAAGAGTTTCCAACTGCGCGCAATCCACCAAATTGAGCAAGCTCTTTGCCAGCCAATACTTTGATCGAAAGTTTGCCTTCTTTTGCAATTTTCTGCGCCTGATTGGCCATCCACAAAGGATTTTTTATATTTGAAGGTGTGTGAACCAGATCGCGAGCGCGGCAAACAGAGTGAGCAATAACTTGGGCGCTATGAATTATTTTCTCGTTTTTGCACACGATATTAAACGTAGGTTGATCTGAGGTGGAATCACTTTTTAGAGTCCATGTGTAGGCGCCCATTACCGCCGAAATTGCGTGGGCTCTCACATCGGCAGAATCGGTCGCAAGTAAAGTTGAAACAATTGTTTTCTTACCGCGCAATTTTCTTCCAAGGTTTGCTGCTGCAAGTCGATGAGATTGTGTGCTCTGATCGCCCAAACCAATAACGAAAACTCGATCTGCCTTTGTAGCCTTCTGGCTGATTGGAATTTCTAAAATTTCGCCAGCTTTGCCACTAGGTTGAAAGAATGTAATTTCATCAATCAGATCGATGTCAAAGAATTTTTCGATAGTAGATACGGCACTAATGTTGCCAACTAATTCATATGTAGAATCTTCAGATTTTATAAAACCAACTGCAATTGCATCTGCGCTGACAATGTCTTCTAGCGAAGATTCGATGCTATTGAGTTGGGCGTAAGGCATAGCGCAAAGGCTAACTAAAAAAGGAAGAAATGCGTCTTATTTCTTGACGAGGGAAACTGCGGCATGCAGTGCAGCGCTGAGGTTGTTTGCTTCCTCTGCATTCATCTCAACTACGAGACGACCGCCGCCTTCAAGAGGAATACGCATCACGAGTGAGCGAGCCTCTTTTGTGACCTCCATAGGACCATCACCAGTGCGGGGTTTCATAGCTGCCATCTGGAGACTCCTTAGGGAAATAAATCGAAGAGCGTTCTGTAAGAGGAGAAGTATCTCGCATTTAGAGCGAATATATGAAATCGAGAAAGCAGGCTTATAAACCCAAAGTTTTGCTCAGGCGGGCCTTTCCAATGGCGATCACAGCCGTGACAGAGCGCTCAGGAACGCCCAATTTTTGAGCAATCTCACTCGGTGACATTGACCGCAAATAATGCATCGTCAAAATAATTCTTTCTTCCTCTGGGAGCGAAGACAGAACTTCTGACAAAGTTTTGGATTCGCTCATACGCCAAGTTTACTGTGCAGACGGGCAGCAACCCCCCGCATATAGCCAACTAATAGTGAGAGTTATCTAAGAGTTCGAGCGAATCTACGCAGAGAAATCCATACTCCAACGTAGAGAGCAGGTTTAAGAATCAAAAATATTGCACGCGGTGCCCAGATGATTTCTGACCAATTAAATTGGGAATTCTCTTCATTTATTGCAACTACTTCAAATCTTCCAGTGCCTTTAATAATTTTACCCGTATGTAAAACATCACAAACAAAAGGTGGTTTCCAACTAGTTACGACCATGGTGTCTAAAACACCAAGAAATTTTAATCGGGGAAACAATTTATGAAATGGTCCAGTAAATGCGGCTATTTCGGTACCAGGCCCACTTTCAATTTCAGATGTTAGCCATACAGAAGTTTGTAGCATCCATTTACCTTGGTTGTCCCAATCAGTAATTTCATCCCACGCGCGTTGGGCATTGCAAGGTAACGCAAGTGTTAAAGCAATGTGATTATCAGCCACCGCAAATGTCCAATGCTTGATCAATCGTGGTGCACCAATGCAATAACTCGCGCTGACCAGGTTTTACAAAGCCTTCGACTTCAAGATGATCTATCAATGTTTTAAGTGGGTCATACAAACCAAATGGATCGAGTATGACAACTGGTTTTTGATGAAAATTTAAGAAACGTCCAACCCATATTTCAAATAACTCTTCCAGAGTTCCGAGGCCGCCAGGCAATGCAATAAATGCATCAGCTAACTCTTCTATCTTGCCTTTGCGCTCTCGCATTGATCCAACGATCTGTAATTCGTCGCTTTCTTTATCGGCAAACTCAATATCTACGAGTAATTGTGGGATTACGCCAATTGTGTGGCCACCAGTTGTTCTTACTCCGCGCGCAACTGCGCCCATCATTGAAATATGTCCACCGCCGGAAACTAGATTCCATGAACGCGCGCCTATTGCTTCTCCGAGTTCGAATGCTAACTCTTGATATTTCTTATCAATAGTTGGAGAAGATGAGCAATAGACAGAAATTCGCAATGGCATGGACGTAAGAATAGGCGTTACGCTTAGCCCATGTCACAACGCATAGCATCGGGTCACGGGCTCGCAACGATTTCTCTCAGTGGAGCCGTTTTGGATACCTGGTTTCCAGAACCGATGTTGGGAAATCTTTCAAACCCAGTTCTTCCATTTCTGTCTGCCCTCGCCGGTGTTGATGAAATCCGCGGAGTAAAGCGCGAAGTTGTTTCTCTAGAAATAGATTTAGATAAAGCACCAGAAACTGTTAGCGATGCCTACCTAAGACTTCACTTGTTATCTCATCGAGTAATTAAACCTCATAGTGCAAATGTTGATGGCATATTTGCAATTTTAAATAATGTGGTGTGGACGTCTGTTGGACCATGTCCTGTTGAAAATTTTGAAATTACACGTGCGAAGCTCAAGCAAAAATATGGAGCCATAACTGTTTTAGCTGTTGATAAATTCCCACGAAT
>CAITAV010000074.1 GCA_903890345.1 uncultured Actinomycetes bacterium | reverse complement strand
GCAGAGATTTATCACGCGCTTAAATCAGTATTGAAAAAGCGCGGGCTTGCAACAAGCGTTGGCGATGAAGGTGGTTTTGCTCCAAATCTAGAGAGCAATCGCGCGGCACTTGATTTAATTATTGAAGCAATTACCTTGGCTGGATTTAAGCCAGGAAAAGAAATTGCACTCGCGATGGATGTTGCGGCCACAGAGTTTCATGAAAATGGCAAATATAAATTTGAAGGTTCAACAAAAACCTCTGAAGAAATGATTGCTTATTACACCTCTCTTGTAGATGCGTATCCACTTGTTTCTATTGAAGATCCATTGGATGAAGAGGATTGGGCGGGCTGGGGTTCAATGACAGAATCTCTCGGAAAGCGTGTTCAGATTGTTGGAGATGACTTATTTGTTACTAACCCAGTTCGATTGAAAAAAGGTATTGATACCAACACTGCAAATGCCCTTTTAGTTAAGGTCAATCAAATTGGAACACTGACAGAAACTCTCGATGCTGTAGATATGGCACATCGTGCGGATTACCGCAGCATGCTCAGCCACCGTTCAGGTGAAACTGAAGACACCACAATTGCAGATCTTGCAGTTGCAACTAATTGCGGACAGATTAAAACAGGTGCACCAGCACGCACAGAACGAGTTGCTAAGTACAACCAGTTATTGCGTATTGAAGAAGAACTCTCTGATGGTGCGGTTTATGCAGGTCGCGCGGCTTTCCCGCGATTCAAGGGATAAGTAATGGCACGACGTCGTCGGCTAAATTTTAATAAACGACGCGGCAATAGTCGTGCATTAACACTTGCAACCATACTTTTTGTAATGGCGTTAACAATTGCGCCACCAATTAAGCACTACTTCACTCAACGTGCACAGATCAGTGCGCTTAAATCGCAAGTTGCAAGTAACAATCAAGCGCTCGAGCAGGCTCGCAAAGAGTTATTAATGTGGAGAGATCCCGAATACATTAAATCTCAGGCACGCGAACGTCTGCACTTTGTCTTACCCGGTGAGCGTCAATACATAGTTACTGATTCAGCGGGACAGTACACACAAGAAAGTGGAACAACCGTTGCTAGCAAGATTCCAGATGGACAACCTTGGTATGCACGAATGATTGCATCGATTACGGAAACTCGAAATCAGTGAAAGACGTTCAACCCCGCGATCTTGATTGCATTCAATATCAATTAGGTCGCACTCCAAGAGATGTGCACGCAATTGGTTATAGATGTCCATGTTCCATGCCAGCAGTTGTGCAGACACCGCCACGTCTCAGTGATGGCACACCATTTCCAACTTTTTACTATGCAACCTGTCCACGACTTACTGGTGCAATATCTACTCTTGAATCATCAGGATTAATGGCAGAGATGAATGATCGCTTAGCCACAGACGTTGATTTAGCTGCTGCTTATGCAAGTGCACACAAGGCTTATTTAGCTGATCGTGATGCACTGGGAATAGTTGTTGATGAAGTTGAAGATATATCTGCGGGAGGAATGCCTGATCGAGTTAAGTGTTTGCACTCACTCGTTGCACATTCACTCAGTGCTGGCCCGGGTGTAAATCCCCTTGGAGATGAAGCGTTAAGTAAATTGCCACAGTGGTGGATTGAAAATCCATGTAACTCGGAGATGGATGCATGAGAGTTGCAGCAATTGATTGTGGAACAAATTCAATTAGATTGTTAATTGCTGATATTGAAGGCGTTAATTTTCGAGAAATTTATCGAACAATGGAAATTGTGCGACTCGGTCAAGGAGTCGACCAGACCAAAGCCTTTCATCCAGATGCCATTGCACGAACTCTTGCGGCAGTGGATTCATTTGCCACTGAGATTGCTAAACGTGGTGTCCAAGAGATTCGCTTTTGTGCAACGAGTGCTACACGCGATGCTACAAATCGCGAGCTTTTTATCAATGGCGTGAAGGAGCGCCTTGGCATCGAACCTGAAGTTATTTCAGGAGAAGAAGAAGCAAGGCTTTCATTTATTGGCGCTACAAAAGAGTTTGCCGCAGATCAGGCACCATTTTTAGTTGTTGATATCGGCGGGGGATCTACCGAGTTTGTTTTTGGCCACTCTGAAGTTGAATTCGCAAAAAGTGTAAATATTGGATGTGTACGAATGACCGAACGAAACTTCCACTCCGATCCTCCACAACCTGAAGAAATTGAAAATGCGCGCAAGGACATTCAAGATGCAATTGCACTGGCTGCAACCATCGTTCCAATTACGAAAGCTAAAACAGTCATCGCAGTGGCAGGAACAGCTACATCGGTAGCAGCAAGTGCATTAGGACTTGCAGAATACGATCGTCATGTAATTCACCTAGCCCACGTAAGTGCCGAACAAACACACGTGGTTGCAATGACATTTGAAAAGATGAATGCAGAGCAAAGATCTCATGTTGGTTTTTTACATCCTGGGCGCGCTGATGTATTCGCCGCTGGTTCACTCGTTCTATCTGAAATTATGAAAGCGACGGGGGCTGCAGAATTTGTGGCATCCGAGGCGGATATTTTGGAT
>CAITAV010000073.1 GCA_903890345.1 uncultured Actinomycetes bacterium | reverse complement strand
TGAGGTGTGCCGAGTGTGATGGAAGAACAATCAGATGCCATTGGAGCATCTAAAAATGCTGCAAGGTGTGCTAATTGTTCGTTACCGCGTGGGCTACCGGCAGCTAATACAGCCGCTGGATTTAATTTGCTAACAAGTTCTTTAAGTGCGCGACCAGATGCTTGTGGTGTGTAATCTGCAAGATCGGCATGAGTTGCAACGTGCAAAACTTCTGCGCCATATTCGCCAACAGCGCCAGCAAGTGCTGCGCCATCTTTACCAATTACTACAGCCTCAACTCCTTGTCCGAGTTTGCGAGCAGCAGTAAGAGCGCGCAGTGAAAGTGGATCGAGTTCTCCGCGATCGTGATCTACTAGAACCAAAATCATTACAGTGCTCCGATCTTTTTAAGTACTTCAACTAAGGCAGGAACGGCATCTGCTCCATTACCGAGAATTTCAGCTCCAGTTGATTTAGATGGAGCAATAGTTAGATTAAGTTTTTCTAACTTTGGAACACTGGGTGACGCTTTTTTCATATCTACTGGCTTTTTGCGTGCCTGCATGCGACCTGGCACAGATGGATAGCGAGGGATATTTAAACCATCTCGCACCGTAACAATTGCTGGCAGAGGTGCTTCGTAGTGTTCGCGTCCTGTTGCGACAACTCGCTCGCAGGATGCAATTCCGTTTTCGATCTTCATCGCTTTCACATTTGTCACAATTGGACGATTAAGCGCGTGAGCAACACGTACGTGAATTTGATATCCCGCGCTATCAACTGATTCAGCGCCGAAAATAATGAGATCAAACTTTGTTTCTTCGGCATTGATCGCATCAACTAGCGCTGCGGCAGTTGCCTGCGGATCCCACTCTTGTCCATCAGTTTCTAGAAGAACTGCGCGCGTTGCACCAATTGCTAACTGCGCACGCAACTGTTCTTCAGCATCTGATGGTCCGAGAGTGAGCAGAGTGAGTGAACCGCCCATTTGCTCGACGAGTTGTACACCGGCTTCGACAGCATTTTCTTCGTGAGGACTAATTCCAAAACCGAGATGCTTTGTTTCAATATCTTTCGCATCCGGTGTCAGGATCAATGTTCCACCAGCGAGAGGAACTCGCTTCAAACAGACTAAAACATCCATTACGACAAAATCCTCTCATTTGATGAATCAAATACAGATGTAGCACCAACTTCTGCCACTGAACATGGGTAGTGCTCGCCAAGATATTCAACGATGAATTTGTTGCCTGCAACTGCAAGTTCTGTAGGCAAGTACGACATCAAGATGTGTTTTCCAAGTGATGGAGCAGAACCAGCACTTGTTACGTATGAACGACGTCCATGCGAATCAGTGATTGGCTTCTTATCAAGAGTAAGAATTGGTTCGTTACCCATCATGTATCTCTTTTCACCAGTTGATGATGTGTGATCATCAACAAATAAAGTACAGAGCATTGCTGCTGGTTTTTCGCTGCGGTGTTTTACGTGAGCTTCTTTACCAACAAAATCGGCATCCTTAAGTTTTGGTGTCTGCATTCCTGCTTCAACCACTGTGTATTCGGTTTCAAGTTCTGGTCCGTATGCGCGGTAGCACTTTTCTAGACGACCAGTTGTTCCATACACACCAATACCAACAGGAATCATTCCGTGATTTTTACCGGCTTCCCATAGTGCATCCCATAGAGCAGGACCATCAGCCATCGGTACATAGAATTCCCAACCGAGATCTCCTACGTATGAAATACGAGATGCAAGAACTTTTACGCCCTTAATATCGATTTCTTTACATGTGCTGAATTTAAATGCTTCATTACTCATGTCAGCAGATGTAACTTCTTGCACAATCTTTCGTGCATTCGGTCCCCACACGCCAAGAGTTGTGTAATCAGAAGTAATGTCCTTGATTGTGGCTGATCCATCAGCTGGCAATAAGTCTGCAAACCACTTCTTATCAGCCATACCGTGAGCACCACCTGTAACAACGCGGAAGTGTGATTCGCCAAGGCGCATGATTGTTAAATCTGATTTGAATCCACCATTTGGACCAAGTACAGGCGTATAAACAACTCGACCAATTGCAACATCCATCTGTCGAAGTGCAGCCTTTTGCACAACAGCAAGTGCTGATGGTCCAGTGATATCAAAGTAAGCAAATGCAGTGAGATCAACGATGCCTGCTGTTTCGCGCATTTGTAAGTGCTCTGCATTGATAATTGGTGACCACCAACGTGATTCCCATTCAGCTGTGCGTGGCATTACTTTGTCGCCAAACTTTGCAACAAGATCCTTATTGCACTCATACCAGAACGGACGTTCCCATCCTGCTGTTTCATAGAAGACTGCTCCAAGTTTTGCTTCGCGATCGTAATATGGAGATAAGCGAACCTTGCGATTTGATTCGTATTGCTCAAGTGGATGCACAATTCCGTAAGTCTTATTAAATGATTCTGCAACACGAGCTTTCACGTGCTTGTCATCTTTGTGATGCTCATGGAAGCGAGCAATATTTGATGCGTGCAAATCAATCTGTGAATCTCCCAGAATCATCCACTCTGCAACTGACTTGGCTGTTCCTGGACCTTCTTTAATCCACACAGCAGCAACTGACCACAATCCCTTAACTTCAGGAGTTTCACCTAATACAGGCATTCCATCTGGTGTGTAAGAAAGGATTCCGTTACATGCATACTTTTCACGAACATTTTCGTCGCCAACAATTGATGGCATTAATTCATATGAGTGCTCATCTTGAATATCAAAGTCCGCCTGTGTAAATGCAAACTCAGTTGGAGAAAGTGTTGCAGTTGCATTTGATGGCAAATCTTCTGCGTTATAAAGAATTGGTCGGTGTGCATAAGATCCGATTTCAAGACCTGTTCCGTGTTGACGCTCGTACATGAATGTGTCCATGTCGCGAATAATTGGCCATTCGATATCTCCCTTTGCATCAGCAAAGAATGGAACCGGTCCAATATCTTTCATCTGGTGCACTGCAGGAGTTAAAGGAATGTGCGCTCCAGCCATCGCTGCAAGCTTTGGTGACCAACAACCACATGCAATAACAACGTACTCGGCTTCGATTGTTCCCTGATCTGTCACAACAGCTTTAACGCGACCATTTTCAACGGTGATGTCTTGAACTTCCACGTTTGCAAATGATTGCGCAGCGCCCATTTCGGCAGCCTTTTCGCGCATCAGAGTTCCTGTGCGAAGTGAGTCAACAACGCCCACTGTTGGTTGGTAATACCCACCAAGGATTACCGTTTCATCAATGTATGGCACTAGTTTTTTCACTTCTTCTGGGGAAATAATTCGACCACCATCGATGCCCCACGATTTAGCAGATGTAATACGACGAGCAAGTTCTTGCATTCGCTCAGGAGTACGCGCTACTTCAATACCACCAGATTCAGTAAATGTTCCAAACTCTTTGTATTGACGCATGCTCTCTGCAGTAATCGCAGTCATTTCTTTTGAGTGATCAACAGGGAAAATGAAGTTAGATGCGTGACCAGTTGATCCACCAGGGTTTGGCAGCGGTCCTTTATCAATCTGAACGATGTCTTTCCATCCAAGCTTTGCAAGGTGATAAACCATGCCGTTGCCGACGATACCTGCGCCAATAACGACGCACTTTGCTTTGCTAGGTAGCTTGCTCATTCTTTTTCCTCGTTCATTTCCTGTTGGTGGTGGTTAGAGATTCTTTCGAATTGTTGTTTCGAAACCTTCGACGTGATCACGCATGGCTTTGGCTGCAGCCTTGCCATCGTTGGCCGCAATCGCTTCTAGCAGAGCGCGGTGCTCGATGATTGCATCCGATAGTTCTTCGACTTGATCTAGTGCTAAAAACCAGATGCGAAGAGCGTGGGCATAATAATTATCAAGGGAAGATGCCAAGAATTCGTTATGAGTACATTCATAAATATGGTGGTGGATTCTCTGATCCAATTGGATAAGTGTGCGCATCTCAGGTTTGCCCTTGATTGCATCAATTTCTTTTATTAATTCAAGAGTGATGGCGCGATCTGACTTTGTTGAACGAAGAGCTGCTAACTCTGCAGCCTTGATTTCTAGTACCGCGCGAACTTCAGAGACCGCAGCCAAGTTTTCAACATCAACGTTGGAGACAAACATTCCACGGCGAGGAAATACTTCAACGAGTTTTTCATTAGCCAAAATACGTAGCGCTTCACGAATGGGTGTGCGACCGAACTTTAACTTTGCCATCAATGTGGCTTCAGAAATAAGTGAACCTGGTTCTAATTCAAGAGTAATAATTTTTGAGCGAATAACTGCGTAGGCTTCTTCAGCTAATGATGTGCTTTCAGGACCTCGTGTGAGGATTTCTTTGGAGGCAACGCTGCTCATACGGGCGATCGTATATCAGTT
>CAITAV010000072.1 GCA_903890345.1 uncultured Actinomycetes bacterium | reverse complement strand
GATGCTTGTGGTGGTTGTACACCAATAGATAAGAATGAGAGTGCTGATTCAGTCAACATTGCAAGTGCCACCATGATCGGAATAAAAACCAGAACACTTGGCAATACATTTGGCAGAATTTCACGGAAAATAATGGTCGAATGCTTTGCACCGCTACCAACTGCTGCACGCACAAATTCGCGTTCACGAAGTGCTAAGACTTGTCCGCGAATTGGCCGAGCAACGTATGGAATATAAACAATTCCAATAATAAAAATCGGAAGTGCAATCGACCCAGCGCCAAAATGAATAAAGCCAAGAGATAAACCCGAGGTCAGTAATACAACCGAGAGTGAAATAGATAAGAGATACACAGGAAATGCCCAGATCACATCGAGCATTCGGCTCAAGATAGAGTCAACAACTCCGCGGCGATATCCTGCGACTAAACCAATAAGTAAAGACAAAATAATTGTTACGAGCGCGGCTGTTGTGCCGATAAATAATGTATTTCGTCCGCCATAGAGCAAACGTGCGGCAACATCTCGACCTTGGTTATCGGAACCTAAGAAATAAGCGCTTGGTCGAAAGGTGGGACCGATTGGCGTAATTCCGAGCCCGAGGCCTTCTGTCGATGGCTCAAGCACTTGTCGCTGCGTCCCGCCAACATCAATCGTTGCATTCAGTGTTGAAGTAAAAGGATTTGTATGTGCAATAGAGGATGCATAAAAAGGAGCAATGAGTGATAAAAATAAAACAACTCCCAGAATTGAAAGGGAGATCCAGCTTCGTTTATCACGAGTCAGCGTCCGCAGTGCGATTTTTCCCGGAGATTCCGAGAACACTGCGGACGCTGATTCGTTGATAGACACGTTTAGTAGTTACTTAACCTGTAACTGACTTACGAACATCTTGTACTGCTTTGAGAAGTGGTAGTTCTTTGTGCTCTTTGAGATGAAGTCGACCTGCTTAGGAGTAAATGCAACTGCAACTGGTGCATCTGCCATTACTTCCTTATCAATATCGCCCCACATCTTGTTAGCAGCAGCAGGATCAGTTAGACCAAGTTCCATAGCCTTTTGCATCTTGGCATCGAGTGCCTTGTTGCAATATCCGCTCATGTTGATCGATGAATCAGATCCTGGTGTAAATGATGTACAGCTGAGCAAGATATACAAGAAGTCTGACGCAGCTGGGTAGTCCTGATACCACTGTGAAAGTGAGATCTGAACTTTGTTATTTGTATTCTGAATATATGTAAATTGAATATTTCCAGAAATTGGCTTAAGAGTTGCCTTGTAACCGATTTCAGTAAGCACGCTCTGGATGTATTCACCCATCTGCTTGTTTACTTCATCATCAGATACAACGATTCCAACTTTTTGTCCCTTTGTTCCAGACTCTTCAACTAATTTCTTAGCCTTCTCGATATCTGGTGCTGTCCATGCAGTAGCTGGAGATTCAACTGAACCGCCTGCTGTGTACTGGCAATAGTCAACGTGTCCTGGGAAAGCTGGTGGCAAGAATGAACAGACAGGTGCTGCCAACTTATCTCCACCAAAAATCTTTACCATTGCAGCGCGATCAAGTGCGAAGTTAACTGCTTGACGTGCCTTGAGGTTATTAAATGGTGCAAGGTTGACGTTCATTGGCAAGTACCACATTGCAGTCAATGGCTGAATGTGAACTTGATCAGCGTACGTAGTTCCGATCTCATTTAAGCGATCTGAAGGAATTGGATCGAACATCCAGTTTGCTTGGTCATTTTGAACTGCTGTTACTTGAGCAGTTGCAGTCAAACCAAACTTGTAGTGAATCTCATCTGGATAACCTTGTGGCTGAGCATCGTGTGACCACTCTTTGAAGTGTGGGTTACGAACCATGATTAATTCCTTATTTGGGTCATATGACTTGTACATATATGGACCTGTTGTAGGAATGATTGTTGTTCCAGCATCCTTAGATGGTGCACTCGCTGGGTTAATTGCAGCGTGTGGAACAGCTAACTTTGAATTGATTGTTTCATCGGCTGCAACCAAGTTGAGAACAACAGTATTTGTTGCTGCATCAACTACGACGCCTTGATCTAATTTACAAGTTGCTGGTGCCTTAAGGCATGCATCCGCGCCAACGATTCCGTTGTAGAAACCACCAGCTGTTGGAGATGAAACTTTGAAGATACGTTCGAATGATGCCTTAACATCATTGACTGTTACTTCGCTGCCATCAGAGAACATAATTCCCTTACGCAATTTAAATGTAAGTGTCTTTCCGCCATTTGAAACTTCTGGCATTGCTTCTGCCAAGTTTGGAACAATCTCAAATGATCCAGCATCATCGGCATACTTGAATCCAAGTAGACCGTCATATGTTGCTTGGTAGAGTTGCCAGTATTCGGCTGTGTAATTAACTTTTGGATCAAGAGTTCCACCAGCTGCTGCTGCTACAAATGTAACAATGCCGCCAGCTTTTGTTTCATCGTATGCACCAAATGATGAGCCACCACCTGATGAACTCGCTGAATCTGAAGATCCTCCGCATGCTGTGAGCACAAGAGTTGCTGCTGCTAGCACTGAGAGTAGAGCTATGGGACGTCTACGCAATTTCCTACCTCCTAGATTGGATGGCTGATTGTGTCATCACGCGCTAGATTTCGCACTAGTTATTAAGGGGAATAATTCGATGACATCGAGATTTGGCACTGCAGATCATCACCTAACCCGTGAACACCACACTCAAAGTTTTAGTTCGACCCACTCCCCTGCATTACGTGTTTCAGCAGGCGAGACGATTCATGTCCAGACCTGGGATTGTTACAAAGGCGTTATACAAACCGACGCCGACCTTATTAAAGATGTTGATCTGGCGTTTGTAAATCCAGCAACTGGACCAATTTATATTGATGGGGCTGAACCTGGCGACACATTGTCAGTAACACTTATTGATATTCAACCCGAAGAACGTGGTGTTGCACGTCTTGGTGTCGGTGAAGGCCAACTTCATGACAAAGTAAAAGCACCATACGGCAGATTTTTCTCTGTCATTGATGGAATTGTTTCCATGAATGAAACAGTTAGTTTTCCAGCAGTTCCAATGCTTGGAGTAATCGGGGTTGCACCTGAAAGCGGAGAAATTGCAACAATGCCAGCTGGAAAACATGGCGGAAATTTAGATAACAACATGAACTGTAAAGGTTCAATTGTTCACTTACCCGTAAAACATAAAGGCGCATTACTTGGCATGGGAGATATGCATGCGTCGATGGGTGATGGCGAAATTTGCGGAACTGGCGTTGAAATTGCCGGCGATGTGTTGATTAAAGTCGATGTCATCAAAGGCATCACTACTGATTTTCCTGTTACTGAAACAGCGGATTCTTGGATTACCCACGGTGTAGCCGTTGAAGATCTCACTCTCGCTATTAAATTAGCGTGCGAAGAAGCTGCTGGTTTATTGGTAAATCACTGGGGATTCACATACGAAGATGCCTTTATTTTTCTCTCCGTTGCAGGCGATCTTGGCATTGCACAATCAGTACACCCAAGCAGCGGAACCGTGATTGCAAAGATGCGCGTTCCAAAGATTGCGGCTTGTCCAAAACCATTTAAGATTTAACACCTACCTAAGGAGCAGATATGTCAGAGATGAAGTGGCAGCACGGAAATACTTGGTATCGCGTAGTTGGCGACCTTAAATCTGGCAAAACTCCCATCATGGTTTTACATGGCGGCCCTGGTGCTGGACATAACTATTGCGAGCCAATTGCTGACCTAATCGCACAAACTGGTCGCGCTGCTGTTTTATACGATCAAATTGGTTGCGGAAATTCAACTCACTTACCAAATGCACCAAAAGAGTTTTGGACTCCAGAGTTATTTATGGAAGAACTCGTTCTTCTTACTAAGCACCTTGGCATTGCAGATAATTACGCAATCGTCGGACAATCATGGGGCGGAATGCTCGGAATGCAATTTGCAATCACTCAGCCTGCAGGGCTCAAAGCAATCGTGATCGCAGATTCTCCAGCGAGCATGGAAGTCTGGGTATCTGAAGCAAATAAATTACGTAAGCAATTGCCACCAGAAGTTGAAGCAACGTTACTTAAGCACGAAGCAGCAGGAACCACTGAAGATCCAGAATACGTCGCTGCGGTTGATGT
>CAITAV010000071.1 GCA_903890345.1 uncultured Actinomycetes bacterium | reverse complement strand
TTATCTCTGTGGCAAGGTGCATGGATTGCAGCTGGCGTAGTCGGAGTAATCACTTTCATTTTAATTGTGTGGCCTGCGATTTTTCATCGCCTCAAAAAAGACTCACCAGAATTTCCAAAGCAAACTCAGTACAACGTTCCCGTTGAAATTCTTTACACTGTAATTCCATTTATTATTGTTGCGGTGCTTTTTGTGTACACATTGCAAGCGCAAAATGTGATTACTGCTAAAACTACGGGACCTGCTCACGAGATTTCGGTTGAAGGTATTCAATGGTCTTGGCAATTCGGGTATTCCGAAGCTGGACCTGACGCTGTAGTAACTGGCACACCTGCACAACCACCGACTCTGTATCTGCCACAAGGTGAAAAAGTTCGATTCACAATTACGTCCAATGATGTTGTGCATGGTTTCTGGATTCCAGCTTTCATGATCCAAATGCAAAATCTTCCTGGGGTAACGAACAAGCTTGAATTCACCGCCAATAAGTTGGGTACTTATCCAGGTCGTTGCAATATTTTGTGCGGCCGCAATCACACACAGATGATTTTTAGCGTAAAAGTTGTAACCCCATCGGAATACGAGAGTTATCTAGAGACTCTGAAGGCGAGCACAGCATGACAACTTATGCAGAGCGTCCAGCGCTGAAGTTACCGACGGAAGGCTTAAAGCCAACCCGTAAAGGACATGCATTCGTTAAGTGGGTTACGACGACTGATCACAAGCGCATTGGTTATATGTATCTGATTACTACTTTTGCGTGGTTTCTCATCGGTGGATTCTTAGCTCTACTACTTCGTTCTGAATTAGCTCGTCCAGGATTACAATTTTTAAGTAATGAGCAGTACAACCAAATATTTACAATGCACGGAACAATTATGTTGTTGCTATTTGCAACACCACTCTTTGTTGGGTTTGCAAATGTAATCATGCCGTTGCAAATTGGAGCCGCAGATGTGGCGTTTCCTCGCTTAAACATGCTTTCCTACTGGCTCTATCTTTTCTCTGGAATTATGGTCTTTGCTGGATTCTTAACTCCTGGCGGTGCGGCTTCTTTTGGTTGGACTGCATATGCACCACTTTCTAATTCTGTGTACTCACCAGGAATTGGCGCAGATCTATGGATTGTTGGTCTCGCAGTTGGTGGTATCGGAACAATTCTGGGAGCTGTTAACTTCATAACAACAATTTTTACAATGCGCGCTCCTGGTATGACGATGTTTCGCATGTCGATTTTCTCCTGGAACGTTTTGCTTACTTCTATCTTGGTATTACTGGCATTTCCACCTTTGGCTGTTGCATTCTTAGGACTTGAATCCGATCGTTTGTACGGAACACATCTATTTGATCCGGCCAATGGCGGCGCAATGCTGTGGCAACATCTTTTCTGGTTCTTTGGCCACCCGGAGGTTTATATCTTGGCACTTCCATTCTTTGGAATTGCGACAGAAATTTTGCCTGTATTTAGCCGAAAGCCAATCTTTGGTTACAAAGGCTTAATTGCTGCAACGATCGCAATCGCGGCGTTATCGGTATCTGTCTGGGCTCACCATATGTTCGCAAGTGGACAGGTATTACTCCCATTCTTCTCATTCATGACATTTCTTATCGGCGTTCCAACTGGCGTTAAGTTCTTTAACTGGATCGGAACAATGTGGCGAGGTCACGTAACATTTGAAACTCCAATGCTCTGGGTAATGGGATTCCTCGTAACATTCTTATTCGGTGGCTTAACAGGAATTATCTTGGCTTCACCGCCACTTGATTTCGCTGTTTCAGCGTCTTACTTCGTGGTTGCGCACTTCCACTACGTACTCTTTGGAACAGTGGTCTTTGCGATGTTCGCTGGTTTCTATTTCTGGTGGCCAAAGATGACGGGGCGCATGCTTAATGAGCGCCTAGGAAAGATTCACTTCTGGACACTTTTCTTTGGCTTCCACTTAACATTCTTAATTCAGCACTGGCTAGGTATTAAGGGTTTCCCACGACGTTATGCGGATTACTTACCAACTGATGGCTTTACATTTATGAACACTGTTTCAACTATTGGTTCATTCCTGTTGGCACTTTCGATGATTCCGTTCTTTATTAACGTCTGGATCACACGCAAGAGTCCGCTTGTGGGCGTCGATGATCCTTGGGGTTACGGATCATCCCTTGAATGGGCAACATCGTGTCCACCACCGCGCCATAACTTCACTTCAATGCCTCGCATTTCAAGTGAGCGACCAGCATTTGATCTGCACCATCCACACATCAAAACTGAAGGGCACTAAGTTTCATGAAAACTAATTGGATGCTCTTTGTTGGTCTATCAATTTTTTACTTCATCATCACCATCGTGTATTGGCAAGTAAATGGCGAGGCACTTGGCATTACAGGCTTGCTACTTTCAGGGTGCTTAGCTGGCATGGTTGGTTTCTATATTTGGTTTACTCAAAAACGAATTGGAAAGATACTTCCAGAAGATAATACTGATGCCGAAATTGCAGATGGTGCGGGAGAACTAGGATTCTTTAGCCCTCACTCATGGTGGCCACTTCCAACTGGCATGTCGGCTGTTGCAACAGGTCTGGGACTAATCATCGGTTGGTGGTTCACGCTTATCGCAATTAGCGCATTGGTTATCTGCGTAATCGGTTGGGTAACTGAGTACGAGAAGCCTTTAACCTCCTCAAATCACTAGTTTTAATCGCCTAAGCAGTCGATCATGAAAAGAATTCGCGGTCTTTTACAAGCCGCTCATTTCCTACCTACATTAATTGTCACCAGCATCGCTTTTGTATTCGGCGTGCACTATTGGTGGGAAGGCCCCGCATATGTGATTGCCTTTACCGTATTTACAGGCCAATTAGTTGTTGGCTGGAGCAATGATCTCTATGACTTTGCAGATGATCAACGCCATGGGCGAAGCAATAAGCCACTTGTCTCTGGATTGATTTCAAAAGAGTATTTACGTAAGTGGTTAACTTTTATGGTGCCATTTTCATTTGTAGTAAATATCTTGGGGCCATTAGGCATTAAAGGTGGGCTTCTGTACTGGCTTGGAATTGGTTTTGGCGTTGCCTATAACTTTTATTTTAAATTCAATGTGCTCTCACCACTTCCTTTTGCGATTGCTTTTGCTGCCCTGCCTTCATGTATTGCAATATCTAAATCAATCACTCCACCGGTATGGATGTGGCTTGGGGGAGCGATCCTTGGGTGCGCAGCACACTTTATAAATGTTATTAAAGACATGGATCAAGATCGTGAAAGTGAAATTAGAGGGTTACCGCAAAGAGTAGGTAAATCTGGATCAATCGCGATAGCTGGAGCGTTGATAGCTATCGCGGCACTAATTATTTTTTAGTGATGCTCGATCTCTTTGAGATCTTGGGCCGAAACCTTTGGAGCTACTTCAGCGTTAGCAACGCTCATACGTGAACGAATCTTGTTACGAATCGCATCCGTGCGGCGGACACCAGCCTTATCAATTTCTGGTAATTCCAAAGGACCACTTTGCTCATGAGAGGTAAGGAGCCACTTCTTCTCAGGCGAAATTTCTTCGTGAACTTCAATGAACTCTCCGTGCGCAAGTCTGACCAAGCGACCAGTCTCTTTACCGTGCAGCACTAGTTCGCGGTCGGCGCGTTGTAGAGAAATACATATGCGTTTGGTGATAACAAATGCAATAGGTGGCAAAACAATGATTCCGATACGGCTAAACCACATGATTTGGTTGATGCTTAAATGGAATTGTTGAGCGATGATGTCGTTTCCGCCATTGATCAGAGCAACTAATGTGAAGGTAAGTGCCATTGCACCTGTCGCGGTGCGATTTGGAACGTTTCGTGGACGATCAAGTAAGTGATGCTCACGTTTGTCGCCAGTGATCCAACTTTCGATAAACGGATAGAGCGCCAAACCAGTAAACATGATGCCAGGAACGATAAGCCCTGGAATGAGGATGTTCCAGGAAATAGTGTGACCAAATGCGTGCGTTTCAAGTGGAGGGGCCATACGAACTAATCCATCTAGCCATCCCATGTACCAATCGGGTTGAGAACCGGCTGAAATCTGACCAGGTGTATATGGACCGTATAACCAAATCGGGTTAATGGATGCAACAGCTGCGATAAATGTTGTTACACCAAAGACGATGAAAAAGAAGCCACCAGCTTTAGCCATGTAGACAGGAAATAGTGGATAGCCAACAACATTTTTTTCTGTGCGACCAGGACCTGGGTATTGAGTGTGCTTCTGGTACCAAACCAACATTAAGTGCACTGTGATTAGCGCTAAGAAAATACCTGGAAGCAATAGAACGTGAACGGTAAATATTCGCGGAATAAATGCTTCTCCCGGGAATGCTCCACCGAAGGCAAAGAAGGCTATGTACGTACCAACAACAGGAACGGCTTGAATAATTGCCTCTGCTATTCGAATTCCAGTACCTGATAGCAGGTCATCTGGAAGTGAGTATCCGAGGAATCCTTCAACAATTCCAAGAGTTAGAAGTCCAACACCGATGATCCAGTTAAATTCTCGTGGCTTGCGAAAGGCGCCAGTGAAATAGACACGAAGTAAGTGCACAACGATTGCGACCATAAAGAAAAGTGCAGCCCAGTGGTGAATCTGGCGCATAAGTAATCCGCCGCGAACTTCAAATGAAATGTGCAGTGTTGATGCGTAGGCCGCTGACATCTTTAAGCCAGAGAGAGGTTGATATGCACCTTCGTAAACAACTTCACGTTGGGAAGGATCAAACCAGAAAGTTAAGAACGTTCCAGAAAGCAACAAAATAATAAATGAATACAGCGCAATTTCACCAAGCAAGAATGACCAGTGATCAGGGAAAACCTTATTGAGGTTTTTCTTCATCCACGCCGCAGCACCTGTTCGCTCATCTACGTAGTTAGCGACATTGCCTGCAATACGTTCACGTGCTGTCATGAAGAACGCTCCCAAAAACTAGGTCCGACCGGTTCATTAAATGGTTGCTTCGCTACAAGATAACCCTCTGAATCCAGGGCTAATGCTAATTGAGGTAGTGGTCGGGCCGCAGGTCCAAATAAAACCTTGGCCGCGCGCGTTACATCAAATGTTGATTGATGACATGGGCAGAGCAAATGTTTTGTCTGTTGCTCATAGAGAGCTACTGCGCAGCCCATGTGAGAACAAATCTTCGAAAAGGCAATAATTCCTTCATGCGTCCAAGACAAACGTTCAGCATCTAAGTTGAATTCTTCAGGACGCAAACGAATCAGTAAAACAGCATCTTTACCAATGTCACTGAGTACGCGGTGGTCTTGACCTGGCAGCATTGCAGGAAGAACTTGGGCAACAGCGCCAACTTCAAGATCTTCAGGCTTTATTGGTCGATCGCCAGGATCAGTTACTAAACGAGTTCCAGCTTTCCAGCTTGTCGTTGAGAGTGATTTTCCTGGAAGAGGACCTAGGTCTCGCAGCAGTAGAAGTGGAGATAAACCAACTAAACCTAGTGATAGACCGAGTGTGCGTTTAATTAAAGTTCGGCGCCCAAGTCCTGCTGCTGCAGCACCTTCTTTAGCGGTCTTAACCAATTCATCGCGATCTTCTTCATCAGAGCGAAACTCGTGACGTTGCACACTCACTTCTTGATCTGGCATCAAAGTTTTAGCCCAGTGAATCGCACCCATACCGATAAAAAATAGTGAGAATGCAAGGCCGAGTCCTAAAAATAATTGATGAGCATTTGTACTTCCCATAACAGGAATAAATACAAAAATGTCTTCTGGGATTGCAACGTAAGAAACTATAAAAAGGATTGTTCCGATTGCTGATAAAGCAAAGAGAATCGCTACTTGGCGTTCAGCCTTTTTTGCAGCAAGCGGATCTGAATCAGCCTTGCGGTGAACGTGGGCCGGAATGCCTGGATCGTTTATTGCTTCGAGGTCGTTTGCCATTTTTCCTTATCTCGCCTTCATTGCAAGCCAGACTGCAACACCGATTAAAATACCGATACCAAGTGTCCATACGAGTAGTCCTTCAGTTACTGGACCTACGCGCCCTAGTGATGCACCACCAAGTGCTGGTTCGGACTCTGCAAATTTAATCCATTTAATAATTGATAATTTTTCTTCCGGAGTAATAATTTTATCGGAGAAAACAGGCATCGATTGTGGACCGGTAATCATTGCTTCATAAATATGTCTTGGCTCAACACCCATAACTGTTGGAGCATATTTTCCTTGAGTTAGCGCACCACCTTGACCAGCGAAGTTGTGGCACATTGCGCAATTGTTTCTAAATAATTCGCCACCGTCGGCAACGCTTCCATCGCGTTCATAATTAAGTAATTCATCGCCTGGGATTGCAGGCCCCGGAGCAAGGGATGCAACATAAACAGCCAGTGCGGCTACTTGCTCTGGCGTATATACAGGCTTCTTCCGCATTGCTTGTGTGCTCATATCTGCCATCGGCATGCGACCTGTTGCAACTTGGAAATCAACTGAAGCTGCGCCAACGCCAATCAAAGAAGGAGCAATCGCGCCACCTTCAGCATTTAAACCATGACAGGACGAACACCCTTTAAGAAAGATTTGTTTTCCTTCTTCGATTGAAGCCGATCTAGCTAAAGCTAATGCTGATTTATTTGGAGTTGCACTAGCGACTGAAAAAGTTGTACCAATGGCAAGGAGTGCAAGGACTAAAAGCATTGGTGCAGCCGCACGGTGTCTGCGGTAT
Organism: uncultured Actinomycetes bacterium; assembly: GCA_903890345.1. Taxonomy (GTDB): domain Bacteria; phylum Actinomycetota; class Actinomycetes; order Nanopelagicales; family Nanopelagicaceae; genus Planktophila. The sequence goes on along the minus strand of CAITAV010000071.1, from coordinate 39,819 downwards.
TTAGATAGTCGCTTCACTCATATGCCTTTCGATATTCGTAAAAGTTATTTGATTAGGTAAATTGCTGAAAAGAGTGCGATCCACACAACATCTACGAAGTGCCAGTAGTAGGAAACTACGATCGCAGTTGTTGCTTGAGAGTGTGTAAATCTACGAGCCTTAGCAACGCGGATTAAAACAATAAGGAATGCAATGAGTCCGCCTGTTACGTGCAATCCGTGGAAACCAGTTGCGATGTAGAAAATAGAACCGTAGGCCGTAGAAGAAAGTGTCAAACTTTCGGTTACTAGGCTAGCGTATTCATAGATTTGGCCGGCGATAAAGAAGGCACCCATAAGAAAAGTAAGAGAGAACCATTCACGCATTCCCCATTTGCTTACCTGAAAGAATGAACCTGTTCTTTTATTTTGAAAACGTTCTGCGGCAAAGACACCGAACTGGCATGTAACCGAAGACAGAACAAGAACAGTTGTGTTGACCGCAGCAAATGGAATGTTGAGAAGCTTGGATGACTCAAGCCAAATCGTTGGACCTTGCACAGCACGCGTAGTGAAATAGATTGCGAACAAACCTGCGAAGAACATCAGCTCACTGGATAACCACACGATGGTTCCAACAGCGACCAAGTTAGGACGCGAGATTTTGTGGGCTGTTGTGGCAGTGGACATGGGGATGATTATTCCTGCAAAGGCCTCGGACTTCCACCGCCAAGGACCTAGTTGCCCGAGGCAATTTAGCCTTTCCGAGGTGAAACGGGTCACTACAAATTCTTGCTCTAAAAAAGGCCACCAAGACAATAAGATACGAGGATGGAATCAACAGCAGCAGCGCAAAAAAAGAAGCAGATTGCTATCTATTCCGATGATAGTTCTGTGCGCGCTTCTATCGTTTTGGCATTAGGAAATCGAATAGCTGATGACTTACCGGAACACGAGATTCATGAGTTTGCAACTGGTCCTGCATTGCGTCAATACATAGATCGCAAATCCCAGGATGGCACTTTCAAAATTGATCTTTTCATCCTCGATGGGGAAGCAGCACCTGAAGGTGGCCTCGGAATTGCTCGCCAACTTAAGGATGAAGTTTTTAATTGCCCTCCAGTTTTAGCAATTACCGGACGCAAAGAAGATGCATGGCTTGCCGCATGGTCGAAAGCAGAAGCTTCTGTGATTCATCCAATTGATCCATTTACTCTTGCTCGTACCGTCGCAGATTTATTGCGCACTGGCTCACTTACTTCGGCGTAAATTTTTTCAGAAAACCTACTCATGAATCCGAGTTGGAAATCATCCGTTGCATCACTTGAATCTGGGCTGGATTTATCTATCACGGATGCACAGTGGTTTATGCGCGAAATTCTTGAAGGTCGAGCAGAAAGCACAGACCTTTCCGCATTCTTATTGGCGCTAAAAAATAAAGGCGAAACGTCAGATGAAGTGGGTGCCTTCGTATCAGAAATGTTTAATCACAGCGCACCGATAAAAATTACTGAACGAGCAGTCGACACTGTCGGTACCGGCGGCGATGGTGCCCACACCATAAATATTTCAACTACTGCGGCAATAATCGCTGCAGCCGCTGGGGCACGTGTGGTCAAACATGGCAATAGAGCGTCATCTTCTAAATCAGGCGCTGCAGATTTATTGGAAGCACTTGGTGTCAATATTTCATTGGACGGAATCGGTGTTGAAAAAACGGTGCAACAACTAGGTATAGGTTTTTGCTTTGCTCAGAAATTTCATCCAGCAATGAAAAATGCAGCCGCAGTACGTAAAGAGTTAGGCGTTCCAACAGTTTTTAATATTTTGGGACCACTTGCCAATCCAGCAAAACCGCAAGCTGCTGCAATTGGTGTGGCAAATGAGCGAATGCACTTGGTTATGGCTCAAGTATTGGGAGATCGTGGCGTAGATGGATTCGTCTTTCGCGGCGATGACGGCTTGGATGAAATCACTTTGGCGACCACGACATCTGTTTTATCAATTGGCGGCGGAACTATAGAAAGTGAACGAATAGAACCAGGAGATTTTGGTTTATCTGCCGCACCAATTTCAGCACTCGTAGGTGGAGATTCACAGGAGAATGCACGAATCACTCGAGCAATATTCAACGGCGAAGTAGGTGCACCGCGCGATGCAGTGTTACTAAACGCCGCCGCAGCAATCGCAGCATTCGATGGAGAAATATCTGCAGATGTTCACACACGTATTTCAGCTGGACTCAAGCGAGCAATTGATGCAGTTGATTCTGGCAAAGCCACGCAATTGCTCAGTGATTGGGCAACACTGACACAAAACCTAGCCACGAATTAAGCAAACGCGTACTCTTTCGCACATGGGAACACTTGGCGCTCCGGCTGGTTATCTAGAAGATTTCTCTGCAATAGGAAATGGTGCCACCAAGGAAATCGGAATTCTCTTGGTACATGGATTTACTGGGTCTCCATCGTCTATGCGTCCATGGGCAGAATTCATGCACCAACAGGGTTACACCGTTCGCGTTCCACGCTTGCCAGGTCACGGCACAAAGCCAGAGGATTTAAATCAAGTTACATGGCAAGAGTGGCCACGCAAAGTTGAAAGCGAATTACGCGAACTTCAAAAAACCTGCACGAAAATATTTGTATTCGGACTTTCGATGGGTGGAGGATTAACTCTTTACACCGCGGAAAATCACCAAGAAAAAATCAGTGGCGTTGTTCTGGTCAATCCCATGATTCATATTCCACGAGTCAATCCAGCTTTAGCCAAATTAATGTCAAAATTTCAAAAAATGCGCTCGGCAGTGGGCAATGACATCAAGCGAAAAAACGTCACAGAGTATGCCTATGACGCGCTACCAATGGTTGGGATTTATGAACTCACAAAGATGCTTAAGGCATCGCGCGAGAATCTTGGAAAAGTCACGCTTCCAACGCTTCTATTTCATAGCACCGAAGATCACGTGCTGCCGGTTTCTAATACAGAGATTATTCTCAAAGGCATTAGTTCAAAGGATAAAGAGCGCGTCGAACTGACAAACAGCTATCACGTTGCGACGCTAGATCACGATATGGAAATAATCTTTGAAAAATCTCTTACTTTTGTGCAAGCACGCTCTTAACCATCTTTACTAATAACTTTTCATCAACTTTCCAATCATTGGGCACAGCCACAGTCTTTTTATTGACCTTGTAATCCTTAAGCTCTGACGCCATTTTCTTTAGAACTTCAGTATTAAATGGAGCTATCAAAATGTGATTTTTCGCAACCGATGCGCCGAAGACATACTGAGTGCCCTTGCGCATCATCGGTTGATTCCACGCAATCACTAACTCAAGATCTGGAAACTTTGCAGTAAGTATTCGAAAAACTTTACGTAAAGTCTTTGCTTGTAGTGGATCAATGGATTTATAGAAATCAGTGGGTGTTTCAAATTTTTGAGTTGTAGTTGATCCACGAGAGAACATAACCAATGCGTTGGCGTGCGCTTGGGAGAATCCGTAGTTTTCACGAAGATGCGCGATTTGGACTGGGTATTTCTCATCCTTAATGGAAGCCATCACTTTGAACCAATACTTCATAGGTTCGCCGTATTTCTTTTCGATAAGCGGAAAATGCGCTTCGCGGCTTGGATCTTTGGTTGGCACAGCCCAATATTAGTAGAGATACGATTGGACTATGACATTGTTCTTATTGGCGATTGCTATAGCCGCCGAAATAGTAGGAACCTTGCTACTAAAGCGAAGTGATGGTTTTACAAGACTGTGGCCATCAATCGGAGTTGTTATAGGTTATTTAACTGCCTTTGCACTGTTGTCTCAATCGCTAAAGAAAATAGACGTTGGAATCACCTATGCCATTTGGTCTGGATTTGGAATCATTGGAGCAGCTGTTGGCGGCGCAGTATTTTTTAATCAACATTTGACCCGACTTAATCTAATAGGCATGACGATAATAATTGCTGGAGTTGTAATCATGAATCTCGGGGGAGTAAGTCACTAAATGTATATCCCACGCCATTTCGCAGTTGAAGACCCCGCTGCGCAACAATTTCTGGAAAACCTCAAGAGTGGTCACTTAGTTACCAACACTGCACAGGGGATGCTCTCAACAATGATTCCCGTAACTTTTGATAAAGCGGATCGTTCAATTATCGGACATGTTGCGCGAGGAAATTCCCAGTGGTCCGAAAAAACCAATCAAGAAGCACTCTTTATTAGCGCACCTGTTGATTCATATATTTCGCCAAGTTGGTATGCGTCAAAGCAAGAACATGGCAAAGTCGTTCCAACCTGGGATTACATGTTGGCCCATGTGTATGGTGAATTGATAATCCATGACGACGTCGATTGGCTTCGCAAAGCGGTTTCAAACCTCACGGATTCATTTGAAGCAGGTAGAGCCAAGCCGTGGAAGTTAGATGATGCTCCAGAAGATTATGTGGCTGGTCAATTGCGGGCAATTGTCGGAGTTGAATTAAAAGTTACCCGCCTAGAAGTTTCATTTAAAATGAGCCAAAACAAAACAAAAGACGATTTAGAAGGAGTCATTGCAGGTTTACGTGGAGATTATCGCGAAGATGTTGCCAACAAAATTGAAGATTTAAGGCCAGAAGAAAAGAAATAAGTTTCTGTGTGGACGATACTGGGATCGAACCAGTGACCCCCACAATGTCAATGTGGTGCTCTACCGCTGAGCCAATCGTCCTAGGTGGTTGAACTATACAACAGCTAATTTAGCGACCGAAATCGTCCTCGATACGCTCAATATCATCTTCGCCAAAGTATGAACCAGTTTGAACTTCGATGAAAATAACTTCGTTGTTTCCGATGTTTGCAATTCGGTGAAGTTGGCCAATGCCAATTGAGATTGTGTCACCGGATGAGAGTTGTGAAACTTTTCCTTCAAGTGTTACTTCGGCGCTGCCTTGAACTATGAACCAATGTTCGGCGCGTTTTTGATGGCGTTGATATGACAAACGCTTTCCAGGTTGTACATAAATACATTTCGTTTTATGAATTGCACTTTCTTGCAAGATTTCATAGCGACCCCAAGGTCGTTGTGATTCATCGTGTGCACTCATTGGTGGATTCTTTCAGTTTTGTTGGTGAAAGGACACAGCTATATTTATTACTTTAATAATGGAGGTGGAAACGGGATTTGAACCCGTGTAGAGGGATTTGCAGTCCCTTGCCTCGCCTCTCGGCCATTCCACCATAGAAAGACCGCCACTTTTATCTATTACATGAGTAAAGATATGTAAGTGGCGGTGAATCAGAGCGGACGACCGGGTTCGAACCGGCGACCTGAACCTTGGCAAGGTTCCGCGCTACCAACTGCGCTACGTCCGCGTATTGCAGGGCAAAATCTATCGCATGAGTGCGCAAGAGCCAAAGCGAGGTGGCAGCGACTAAGTTGTCCGCATGAACGCAGGGGTTGAGCCGATCTTTTGGATGGGCAATCGATATGCAACTGGTTTGCAGCGAGTAACACATGACCCCAGCGAAATAACTAATGATGGGTTTTGGGCAGTTTCAATTTCATTTGAAGGTCAATGGACGTGTGCCCAATTTGAACAGGTTGTTGATGCGCAATTTATTACATCTGATTCCGATTTCGTTTCTTCGAAATTTAAGTCTTCGATGGATCGCGATACATATATTTCTTATGTTCATGCGATTCAAGAAGATGTTTCTAATGGATGGGTTTATCAAGTAAATGCTTGTCGCATGCTCAGTGCACCAGTTGAAAAAAGTTTTTCACTAGCTGGGCTATTTGCGTCGATTTTGAAGAACAATCCTGCACCGTACGCCAGTTACCTGCGAATTCCAGGTGTCGAAATCGCATCGGCATCTCCCGAACTATTTCTAAAGCGACGAGGCAACACCGTTACGTCATCTCCGATCAAAGGCACTCGTCCTACGGGCGGCGCAGAATTTGGCAGTAAGGACACAGCCGAAAATGTAATGATCGTGGATTTGATTAGAAACGATCTGGGTCAAATTTGCAAAGATGGATCAATAGATGTGCCACGTTTATTGGGTATCGAAAAACATCCCGGAATTGATCATCTTGTCTCTGATGTAACTGGCGAGCTAAAAGAGAATTTATCGTGGCGCCAAATAATTGAACCATTGCTGCCACCGGGTTCTGTTAGCGGTGCACCAAAGTCTTCGGCTGTGAAAATAATTGCGCAGCATGAGAAAAATCGTGGAATTTACTGCGGAGCAATTGGATGGATCCAAGGCGATGCTTGTGAGTTAGCTGTTGCAATCAGAACTTTTTGGAAAGAAGAGGAAACTTTGAAATTTGGTACAGGTGCCGGAATAACATGGGCAAGTGATGCGGCATCTGAATGGGAAGAAACCGAGTTGAAGGCAGAGCGATTGATAAAAATTGCATCGGGTGAAATCTCATGAAAATTTGGTTAGATGATGCCGTTGTTGATTCCAGTGGAGTTGAACTGGCTCCAGATAATTGGCCAGATGGTTTCGGAGTATTTGAAACGATAAAAACTGTCGGTTCCGTTCCGTATGCACTCAATCGCCATATGAGGCGAGCACTTGATGCGAGTGCGCGCGTAGGCGTTGAAATACCTGGTGAAGATCGAGTGCGCACAGCAATCGATCTATTACTGGCAGAAGTCAAACATCCAATTGGTCGCTTGCGATTACTTTTTAAACAGGACGGCACCTTCATTGCAACACATGATGCGTACGAAGAACTAACTCATAATTTAAAGCTCTGCACCTATTCAGTTCGTATAGATATCAAAGGTGTGCCAGCTAAGACTTTTCCCTATACATCAAGACTAGAAATATTGAATGTTGCAAAAGAACAGGGCTGCGATGAAGCCATTGTGATTAACAGCAACCACGAAGTATGCGAGGGCGCAGTGTCTAATCTGATTTTTTACACCGATGGAAAGTGGATTACTCCGCCAATTGTTCAAGGCGTATTGCCTGGGGTAATGCGTGCGTTAATTGTAGAAAATTTACCGGTGAAGGTCAGAAAAATTGACACCAATGATCTCTCGCATGTCCAGGCCGCCATCGTGATATCTAGTTTAAAAATTGCAGCACCTGTTGCAAGTATTGATGGGCGAGTGATGCCAGATTTAGAAGTTAGTCAATTATTTGCACAACAAATCCGAGAAATGGCCGTACGGACTTCGGTAGGCTAGGGGTATGTCCGAGCTCTCAATCATCGTTGATGGCGCTGCCGTCAACGTTGCGGCAGATCAAAAACCAACTCACATTTTTGCTGAACGTAAAGATGTTGTTGTGTGCAAAATAAATGGCGAACTCAAAGATCTCTGGACTGACATTGTTTCCGGAGATGTCATTGATTCTGTATCAATTTCTTCACCCGAAGGATTGGCAGTTCTGCGCCACTCAACAGCTCACGTTATGGCACAAGCTGTCCAAAGTGTCTTTTCAGGAACTCGGCTAGGAATCGGTCCACCCATCACAGATGGTTTTTATTATGACTTTGATCCAGAGCGTCCATTTAATCCAGATGATTTTGAAAAAATCGAATCTGCTATGCGCAAGATTGTTAAAGATGGTCAAAGATTTAAACGACGCGTTACAACAGAAAAAGATGCTCTCAAGGAACTCGCGCACGAGCCGTATAAGTGCGAACTCATTGGTTTGAAATCTGGCGCCGGTGATGAAGCAAGTGTTGAAGTTGGCGGGGCAGAACTTACTATTTATGACAATTTAGGCCGCGATGGACAAGCTGTGTGGAGTGATTTATGTCGCGGTCCACACCTGCCATCTACAAAACATATTCCTGCATTTAAGTTGATGAGAAGTGCTGCAGCATATTGGCGCGGTTCAGAGAAAAATCCAATGCTGCAAAGAATTTACGGAACTGCGTGGCCTACACAGGATGAATTAAATGCTCACCTTGAATTATTGGCAGAGGCTGAAAAACGCGATCACCGTCGACTCGGAAATGAGTTAGATCTATTTTCATTCCCAGAAGAAATTGGTTCTGGCTTGGCTGTTTTTCATCCCAAAGGCGGCATCGTGCGCCGTGCGATGGAAGATTATTCGCGCGTTCGCCACGAAGAAGAAGGCTATGAGTTTGTTTATTCACCGCACTTAACAAAAGCTGCACTCTTTGAAACTTCTGGTCACTTGGATTGGTATTCAGAAGGAATGTATCCACCAATGATTTTGGATGAAGAACACCATCCGGATGGAACGATTAAAAAGGCTGGACAGCAGTACTACATGAAGCCAATGAACTGTCCTTTCCATAATTTGATTTTCCGCGCACGAGGTCGTTCTTATCGCGAATTACCACTTCGTTTATTTGAATTTGGAACTGTCTATCGTTACGAAAAATCTGGTGTGATGCACGGACTTACACGCGCCCGCGGCTTCACCCAGGATGATGCGCATATTTATTGCACAAAAGAGCAGATGCCTGCAGAACTCGATTCTTTATTAACTTTCGTACTTAATTTATTGCGTGACTACGGCTTAAACGATTTTTATCTCGAACTATCTACTCGCAACCCAGAGAAATCTGTGGGCGAAGATAAAGATTGGGCGGAGGCAACAGAAGCGCTTCGCAAAGCCGCGGAAGCGCAGAAATTAGAGCTGGTGCTCGATGAAGGTGGCGCAGCTTTTTACGGACCTAAGATTTCTGTTCAAGCAAAAGATGCCATTGGGCGCACATGGCAGATGTCAACGATCCAAGTTGATTTTCAATTGCCACAACGTTTCGAACTCGAGTACTCAGCAGCGGATGGAACACGTCAACGTCCTGTCATGATCCACCGCGCCCTTTTTGGTTCTATTGAAAGATTCTTCGGTGTTTTAACCGAGCATTATTCGGGTGCGTTTCCACCATGGCTCGCACCGCTTCAGGCAGTTGGAATACCGGTTGCAGATGCATTTGCGGATTATTTAGCCGATGTTATGGCGCAGATGAAAAAAGCTGGTATCCGCGCCGAACTCGATGCATCCGATGATCGTATGCAGAAAAAAGTTCGCAACGCACAAATGCAAAAGGTTCCATTCATGGTTATTGCCGGAGAAGAAGATCAAAAGGCCGGCGCAGTGTCATTTAGATATAGAAATGGCGAACAGAAAAACGGAATTCCGATTGCCGATGCAATTAAAGAGATTAAAGAAGCGGTCACGAAGCGAATCCAGGTTTAAATGCATTTAGAAGGTGGAGCAGGAATTCCTGATGCATGGTCGCGTTTGTGGGCCCCGCACCGCATGGATTATTTAAAAGGTGAGAACAGACCACTTGAAGGAAATAGCGTTGCATGCCCCTTCTGCATAATTCCGTCCCTTAGTGATGAAGACGGACTCATTGTCCATCGTGGTCAAAGCGCTTACGTCGTCATGAATTTATATCCATATAACGCGGGCCATTTACTAATTTGTGCTTATCGACACGTTGCTGATTTAACAGATTTATCCGAAATCGAACGCAATGAAATTTCATTCTTAAGCGCACAAGCAATGAAAACTCTGCGCAAGGTTTCCAATGCGGCAGGATTTAATCTTGGTATGAACCAAGGCGCACTATCTGGCGCTGGAGTTGCAGAGCATATTCACCAACACGTTGTGCCGCGGTGGGGCGGAGATGCCAACTTCATGCCAATTATTGGTCAGACAAAGGTTTTGCCACAGTTGTTAGCTCAAACACGTAGCGACCTTGCTGCAGGGTGGGTTAACGATTAATTTCTGCTAGATACTGCTTAACAATATCAACGCCAATATTTTTTTCGATCCACACCGGAATTGCGGGGAAAAGTAATCCAGCCGCAAAAGATCCTTCGCCCATCACTGCCATGTGAGATTTGTACTCATCAACAAATTCGCTGACCAATGTTTTATGTTCGGGTTCGCTAGGAATTACCGTTGAAGGATTACTTGAGTAATCAGTAATTTCCTCTGTCTCTAAACTAATCAAAGCGCAGGGAGCACCGGAATCATCATGCAATACCAAAAAGGGCGTAACCACTTGATCAAAGAGGCGGTTCGCCAGTAGAACTGCATCATCGAAATCTGCTTCGCCGCTTTCTATATTCGTAACAACAATGAGTCGAGGAGTTTGAAACTCATCTAGAGCTACCCAATTAGAAACGGTTTTTTCGTCAACACCGGAGTTTGGATTAATGACAAATATCGCGACCTCTTCAGAGCCGCTGGCATCAGTGTTATAGGTACCGCCAAAGAGGTCAGCCACAGATTCTGGATGCGCGCTCGGATGCCCATACACGCTGATACGTAGTTGCTGACTATGAGTTGGCATGGCCTGAGCCTAATATGTACCTAATGATTAGCGAAGTTTTAAAACCTGCGGTCACACGAATAATTTCACCGGTGGCCCGATTCTTCCTACGAATCGGATTAACACCGAACGCGGTTACTGCAATAGGAGCAGCGTGCGTTGTGATCAGTGCGTTCTATTTCTTTCCTCAAGGAGAGTTCTTTGTAGGAACGCTTGTTATTAGTTTTTTCATGCTCAGCGATCTCTTTGATGGTGCGATGGCTCGTATTAGTTCAAGGGGCGCAAGTAAATGGGGCGCATTTTTAGATTCAACGGTTGACAGAATTTCTGATTCAGCTGTTCTCTGCGCAGTAGCAATTTATTTGATTCAAGAAGACGATCACCTTTCAATTATTTATTTAGTCTGCATTGTTACCGGAATGCTAATTCCATACATACGAGCAAAAGCTGAGAGCATGAATATCACTTGTAGCGGCGGTATCGCCGAGCGTACAGAACGAGCGATCATCGTTTTAGTCGGAACAGGATTTCATGGGCTAGGCGTGCCATACGCACTTTCGATAAGTGCATGGGTGCTTGCAATACTTGGCGTGATAACAACTTTTCAACGATTAATTATTGTAAAACGCGCGATTTAATATGAAAGAAAGTTTCGTTGGATGGGCATATATCTTCGCCTGGAAAGTATTACGCACTTTGCCTGAATCTTCGGCGTATGCGCTATTTGATCGAGGCGCACGATTTTTAGTTAAGCGAAATCCAAAGAGCGTTGCGCGTTTGCGCAGTAATTTGGCACGAGTAAAGCCAGAAGCCACAGAATCACAGATGCAGATACTTCTTGCTGACGCCATGTCTTCATACATGAGGTATTGGTGTGACACCTTCAGATTTCCAAATTGGGATAAGGAACGCATAAATTCCACAGTAACTGTTACAAGAGAAAACTTACTTCTAGATGCAATTACAAGTGGTCGAGGAGTGATTGTCTCTTTGCCTCACGCCGGCAACTGGGACCACGCCGGTGCATATTTTTGCCTTAAGGGAATACATCTTGTAACGGTTGCCGAGCGACTTAAACCAGAGCGATTGTTTCTTGAATTTCTTCGATACAGGCAAGCAATGGGCATGGAAGTTCTGGCACTTGATTCCAGATCTATTGCCACTTTGGCGCAGCGGTTAAGAGAAGGACATTTAGTTGCTCTTGTCGCAGACCGAGACTTATCAAAATCTGGAATTGATGTGAATTTCTTTGGACACCCTGCTCGCATGCCAGCAGGTCCTGCAGTATTAGCAATTAAAACAAACGCTGTTTTATTGACTGCTTATGTTAATTACACAGAACGCGGAATTCATATCACTTTCGATGAAATCAAAGTTCCAGAAAATGGAACACAAGAAGAAAAAGTTTCAGTGCTGGTTCAGAAGTCTGCGGATAATTTTGCCCACGGTATTAGTCAATATCCTCAAGATTGGCACATGCTTCAAAGAATTTGGATTGATGAAGATTTCAAGGAGCGAATGTAATGCTTACTCGTTCGCTCAAAATTGGAATTGTTTGTCCATATGGCTGGGATACACCAGGTGGTGTACAAAATCACGTGCGCGATTTGGCTGAGTACTTAATCGCTGCAGGCCATGACATTTCAGTATTGGCGCCAGTAATCGATGAAACAAAGATTCCGGATTACGTAACAAGTGCTGGAAAACCAATTGCGATTCCGTATAACGGAGCAGTGGCTCGCGTTCTATTTGGGCCAATTGCATTTGCTCGAGTGCGCCAATGGATAGCGCAAGGTGATTTCGATATTTTGCATCTACATGAACCAGCAATTCCTTCTATTTCATTATTGGCGTGCTGGGCCGCAGAAGGACCGATGGTTGGAACTTTTCATGCAGCCGCTAAGAGACAGAAAGCAATTTTTGCAATTGGTCCGATTCTAGAACCAGTAATCGAAAAACTATCTGCACGTATTGCTGTTAGCGAGGCAGCTCGCGAAACGCTCACTGAACACCTTGAAACAGATGCAGTTGTAATACCTAATGGAATTTATGCAGACCGATATAGAGATGGTGTTGCCCAAGCGCAGTGGCAGACAAATACATTGGGATTCATCGGACGATTTGAAGAACCTCGCAAAGGACTCTCTGTTTTAGTAGATGCACTGCCAATAATTTCTAGATTCGCACCGGATGTTCGAGTTTTTGTCGCAGGTCCTGGTGATACCAAAGATGTCATCGAATCAATTGATCCGCAGTTGCGGTCCCGATTTACTTTTCTAGGAAAAATCTCGGAACAAGATAAAGCTAATTTTCTGGCTTCAATTTCACTCTATGTTGCCCCAAATACTGGGGGAGAATCCTTTGGAATTATTTTGGCCGAGGCCCTCGCGGGAGGCGCCACAGTTGTAGCCAGTGATATTCCTGCATTTGATTCACTTCTAAATCACGGCGAGTTTGGTGAACTATTCGAATCTGAAAGTTCAACGGATCTGGCTAAACGAGTAATTGATTTATTGCGCGATGACGAACGCAGAATCGCACTAGGTAAGGCAGGCAAAAAACATGCCCAGCAATTTGATTGGAAAGTAGTTGCGGATCAAATTTTCTCAATCTATGAAATGTCATTAGTAAGTGGTGAAAAAGTTCGCCTCGCATCAGAAAATCGTGCATGGAGTAGATTCATCGGACGCGATCAACGGGGGGATGCATAAGTGAAGACTTTTGTGATCGTTGGTATCTTCCTTTTGGTATTTGTTTGGTACTTAACTTTTTTGGCAACTCGTTTAGATCGATTACATCATCGCGTAGAAACAAGTTGGGCGAATCTAGATGGCCTGCTGCAACGTCGAGCAGCAATCGCACTTGAAATCGCTCGAAGCGAAATTGCCGATCCCGCATCTGCGATGCTCTTGACGGCTGCTGCATACCAAGCCCGTGAAGCGAGCATTGAAAATAGATCTGCTGCAGAAAGCGGATTGTCTGGCGCATTGGGACTTTTGCTCGCTGATGGCCAGAGCAGCCAACGCCCTGCAGAAATAGTTTTGCTCCGTGAATTATCTGAATTAACGGATAAAGTCAGAATTGCAATTGCTTTACACGTTGACGCAGTGGCAAGAACACATTTAGTGCGCAGCAAAACGATTGTTCGTGTTTTTCGCTTGGCTGGAACAGCGCCGCTACCAATTACCTACGAGTTTGAAACTGATGTTCTCTAAGACGAAAAGTTTGTTTGTCATGGCTGCGTGTGCGGCTGTACTAAGCACTGCCGGTTGCGCCTCTATCTCACAGAGTGTTTCTCAGCTGATTTCAGATCCAGTTCAAACAAATGTACTCAGCGGTCGAGAGGGTGAGAACGGTCCAGTATTGGTTGTAAAAATAGATGACACAGCTAGTGCGCGTCCTCAGGTTGGCTTGGAGTTCGCAGATGTGGTTTACATCGAACAAGTAGAAGGCGGACTTACGAGATTGGCAGCAGTGTTTTCTTCGAATATCCCAGTGCGCATAGGACCTGTTCGTAGTGCACGCATTAGCGATATCGATCTGCTTGCGCAGTACGGTCATGTCGCATTTGCATACAGCGGTGCACAACACAAATTACTTCCAGTCATCGCTGCTGCACAGCTTTCAGATGTTGGTGCGATGAAGCGAGGTCCTACTTTTTATGAAACGGATCCAAATCGAATTCAGCCATATGCCATGATTCTCAATGCACAAACGTTGATGGCAAATGAAGTCAGTAAAGCAACTGTCATTGATCCAGCGAGAAATATTGGCTGGAACTTTTCAGATGAATTGGAGAACGAGGGTTTCGAAATTCTCGATGCCACGATGCACTGGCCAGCACAAAAATATTCTGCCAGATGGGATAGCACCAGCAGCCGGTGGCTTTTAAGTGTGAACTCAATTCCTGATATTTCTGATCTAGGAAAAAACTTAGGTCCAACTACATTAGTTATTCAATTAGTTTCAATCACGCCTTCTGAGTACGGAGATAAGTTCGGCGGAAACACACCGTTCTCTCAAACAGTAGGAACGGGAAAGGCATATGTTCTGCGCAATGGCACTGTGATCCAAGCAACGTGGAATCGCCCAGATGTTTTATCGCCAACAACGTGGACAGATGCAACTGGGGCAGAAATAAAGTTCGCACCAGGACAAGTGTGGGTTGCCCTTACGGACAAAGAGCCAGATTTCACGCGCAAACCTGTGAGCGCGCCAACTCCAACTTCAAAGTAGTATTAGCCCCCTATTCATACAGGGAGTTGTAATGGCACAGGAAAGCGGAACATCACGCGTTAAACGCGGAATGGCAGAAATGCTTAAGGGCGGCGTCATCATGGATGTTGTCAATGTTGAGCAAGCAAAAATTGCCGAAGATGCTGGCGCTGTTGCTGTTATGGCACTTGAAAGAGTTCCGGCTGATATCCGTGCGCAAGGTGGAGTAGCACGCATGTCTGATCCAGACATGATTGCTGCGATTCAAGCAGCGGTTTCAATTCCTGTAATGGCTAAGGCACGCATTGGTCACTTTGTCGAAGCACAAATTCTTCAAAGCTTAGGTGTTGATTTTATTGATGAATCTGAAGTTCTCACTCCAACTGATTATGCCAATCACATTAACAAGTGGGATTTCACGATTCCTTTTGTTTGCGGTGCAACAAATTTGGGTGAAGCACTTCGTCGCATCAATGAAGGTGCGGCAATGATTCGCTCAAAGGGCGAAGCCGGAACCGGCGATGTTTCAAATGCAATGACACACATGCGCCAAATTGGCGGAGAAATTCGTCGTCTAACTTCTATGCGCGAAGACGAACTCTATGTCGCTGCAAAAGAAATGCAGGCGCCTTTTGATTTAGTTAAAGAAGTTGCAGCAAATGGCAAGCTTCCAGTTGTTCTATTTACAGCAGGTGGCATTGCCACTCCAGCCGATGCTGCACTAATGATGCAGATGGGCGCTGATGGCGTGTTCATTGGTTCAGGTATCTTCAAATCTGGAGATCCAAAGCGACGAGCAGAAGCTTGCGTTAAAGCAACAACTGCCTTTACAGATGCAAAAGTTATTGCGGATGCGTCACGTGGACTCGGTGAAGCTATGGTCGGCATAAATGTTGCAGATCTTCCAGCACCGCATCGCCTCTCTGAACGTGGTTGGTAGTAAAAAACTTGCAGGTTGGCGTTCTAGCTTTACAGGGTGATTTTCGCGAACACTTAAATGCTTTGGCGCAATGCGGAGTCCAAGGCATTGAGGTTCGTACTCCTGCTGAGTTAGAAAAAATTGATGCACTCATAATCCCGGGTGGAGAATCAACAACGATTGTTTCTCTCGCCAAAACTTTTGAAGTTTTCGAACCAATAAAAAAGCGAATTGCAGCAGGCATGCCAACATATGGCTCCTGTGCCGGAATGATTATGTTGGCAGATCACATTGTCGCTGCAAAAGATGGACAAGAAACATTTGGAGGAATTGATATCACTGTTCGCCGCAATGCTTTCGGGCGGCAAGTGGATTCATTTGAATGCGACATTTCTGCACCGGCAATTTCTGGTTCTCCGATACATGCAATTTTTATTAGAGCTCCATGGGTTGAAAAAGTTGGCAAAAACGTCGAAGTCTTAGCGAGTTACGAAGGCGCAGGTGGTGCATCCCATCCAGTTGCTGTGCGTCAGGGGCATTTATTGGCAACGGCTTTTCATCCTGAAATTACTGATGACTACAGCGTTCATAGGTATTTCCTCGACAAAGTTTGCTTATAGAAATTACTTAAAATTACGATAAAGTAAGCATGTACAAACAATCTTTCAGGTGAGGTGTTAAATGTCCGGCCATTCCAAGTGGGCAACTACAAAGCATAAAAAGGCTGTCATCGATGGTCGTCGTGCTAAGAATTTTGCGAAGCTAATCAAAGCAATTGAAGTAGCTTCGCGTAACGGTGGTCCAGATATGGATGGCAACCCAACACTTTTTGACGCTGTCGCTAAGGCGAAGAAGAATTCAATGCCGGCAGACAATATTGATCGTGCAATTAAGCGCGGAGCTGGCCTTGAATCTGGTGGCTCTGATTGGCAAACGATTATGTATGAAGGCTACGGACCACATGGTGTGGCAATCATGATCGAATGTTTATCAGATAACCGAAATCGCGCTGCATCTGAAGTCCGAGTCGCTGTCACCCGTAACGGCGGTTCGATGGCCGATCCTGGTTCAGTTTCATATCTGTTTCATCGCAAAGGTTTGATCATTGTGAATAAAGCATCAGGTGTAACTGAAGAATCTATTCTTGAAGCAGTTCTTGAAGCCGGCGCCGAAGAAGTTAACGATAATGGTGAAGCATTTGAAATCGTTTGTGAAGCAAGTGATTTAGTCACAGCGCGCACAGCACTACAAAGTGCAGGGATAGATTACGAATCTGCAGATTCTTCTTTCATTCCATCCATGACTATTGATTTGGATGCCGAATCAGCGACGAAAGTTTTCGAACTTATCGATGCGATCGAAGAGCTAGATGATGTGCAAAATGTCTTCAGTAATGCTGATGTATCAGATGAAGTAATGGCGAGCCTGGCTTAATTTTTTCGCCCCACCTCTTAGGCTTGCGCCATGCGAGTTCTTGGAATCGACCCCGGTCTGACTAGATGTGGAGTCGGCATTGTTTCGGGCACTCCAGGATCTGCTTTGACCCTCAATGGCGTCGGCGTAATTATGACTGGCACAGAATTAGATCTAGATCATCGCTTACTTAAACTTCATTCGCAGATTACAGAATGGGTAGAGAAGTACTCACCTGATGTCATCGCTGTTGAAAGAGTTTTCTCACAACACAACGTGCGCACTGTTATGGGTACGGCGCAAGCCGCAGGAATCGCATTACTAGTTGCGGCACAGCACGGTGTCCCAGTGTTTTTACATACACCGAGTGAAGTCAAGGCTGCAGTTACCGGTTCTGGTCGAGCAAATAAAGCTCAAGTATCGGAAATGGTTAAACGTCTATTGAATTTACAAGAAATTCCTAAGCCAGCAGATAGCGCTGATGCACTTGCACTTGCCATCTGTCATATTTGGCGCGGCTCTGCGGATTCAAAAATCAAAACAGCGCTAGCCGCCGAGAAAAAGCGATTGGCAACCCTACGATGATTGCAACATTAAGCGGTACTGTGAAATCACTTACTCCCGATAGAGCAATCATTGAAGTAGGGGGAGTGGGCATGAATGTTTTAATAAATGCTCACACCAGCAATTCATTGACAGTCGGTGCACATGCAAACTTATTCACCTCCCTTGTAGTGCGAGAAGATTCACTCACACTCTTTGGTTTTAGCGATGAACCATCGCGCGTTCTATTTGAATTAGTTCAAACCGTTTCAGGTATTGGTCCAAAAGTTGCGCTCTCAATTTTGGGCGCTCTGACACCTTCAGAGCTAGCACACGCCGTGAATACCGAAAATATTTCAGCGATTGAGAAAGTTCCGGGAATAGGCAAAAAAGGAGCCCAACGTTTAATCCTGGAACTTAAATCCAAGATAAGTGATTTCGGACAAGGTTCATACACGAGATCTCATCAACCAGTGTGGCGCGAGCAATTAACAAGTGCGCTTATCTCTTTAGGATTTTCTGCCAAAGATTCAGATGACGCAATTAACTCTGTTTTATCAGATATTCCGCAAGAAGAAATTGCAAAGATGGAATTGGGAGAACTACTCAAACTGGCGCTACAAAGTGGTAAAAAATGACTCCAGATGATCGTTTAGTAACTCCTGCACTTCGAAGCGATGATGGTGCTGCAGAAAATGCACTTCGCCCAAAAACGTTGCAAGATTTCATCGGCCAAGACCGAGTGCGCCAACAAATAGATGTATTACTTAGTGCTGCCAGAAAACGCGAAAGCGCAGCTGATCATATTTTGCTATCTGGTCCGCCAGGCTTAGGTAAAACCACGTTGGCACTTATTTTGGCAAGTGAAATGAATACACCGATTCGAGTTACGAGCGGACCGGCAATTACTCACGCAGGAGATTTAGCCGCAATTCTCTCTTCCTTAGTAGAAGGTGAGATTCTTTTTCTTGATGAAATTCATAGATTGCCGCGCCCAGCAGAAGAGTTGTTATACCTTGCGATGGAAGATTTTCGTGTAGATGTTGTAGTTGGAAAAGGCCCGGGTGCAACTGCTATTCCACTACAACTGCCTCGATTTACATTAGTAGGAGCAACAACTCGCGCAGGTTTGCTGCCAAGTCCGTTGCGTGATCGATTTGGTTTTACAGCTCACCTTGATTTCTACGATGAAAAGGATCTTGCAACTGTTATTACTAGAAGCGCAAAATTGCTTGGCTTAACAATTGATGCAAAGGCGGTTGAAGAGATAGCAGGGCGTTCTCGTGGCACCCCGCGAATCTCAAATAGATTGCTGCGACGTGTGCGAGATTTTGCTCAAGTGCAAGGTGGAAATGTTCTTTCACATAATCACGCAATGGCCGCCCTTGAAATGTATGAAGTAGATGAAAAAGGTTTAGACCGATTAGATCGAGCGGTTCTAACTGCCTTGATTGAAAGATTTAATGGAGGACCAGTTGGTCTATCTACTCTTGCGATTGCAGTTGGTGAAGAAAGCGAAACTGTTGAATCTGTCGCAGAACCATTTTTGGTCCGCAATGGTTTTATGGCCCGAACATCTCGCGGAAGAATTGCAACAGCACTGGGTTGGACCCATATTGGGCGCACTCCACCCGCTGATTTAGCGGCAACTCCGGGCCTTTTCGACACACCAGATATTCACGCCTAGACTCTGCACTTATGTCTACATCGAATAAACCCGTAAAAACTTCTGCCCGTCCAGGGCGCACCTTGGTAGTCCTTGCCCTCGTCATGCTCGCTTTACTTGCAACAGTTTTGATTACTGGTGCAACAGCAGTTCGACTTGGTCTTGACCTTCGAGGAGGAACAAGCGTTACTTTGCAGCCACGAATTGCTCCAGGTGAGAATGGCAAAGTTACAACGGAGGCAATCGATCAAGCAGTTTCAATTATTCGCCAACGTGTTAACTCATTAGGTGTTGCTGAAAGTGAAGTTGCCGCGCAAGGTAGCGGAACAAATCGCCAAATCATTATTTCAATTCCAGGAGATACTGGTCGTCGTGTTGTTGAATTGGTAGGACAAACTGCAGAGTTGCGTTTTAGACAAGTATTAGCAACGGCCCCAGGAACAGCATCTGCTGCGCCTACCGATCCAGCAGCGACTCCCGCAGCCGCAGTTACTCCAGAATTAAATGCACAATTTGCAGCCCTTGATTGCACTAAGCCAGAAAATTTGCAAGGAACTGGTAGCGATAATGCAGATAGCGCAATTATTGCGTGCGATAGAAACGGCGGCGCAAAGTACATTCTTGATAAAGCTGAAGTATTAGGACGTCAGGTTTCTAAGGCGACAGCCGGAATTGATCAACAAGGCGGCAACGCTTGGTATGTTTCCTTGGTTTTCAATGATGAAGGCACAAAAGCCTTTGGTGACATCACAGCGCGAGTAACATCGTTGCCAACACCTCAAAACCAGGTAGCAATTGTTCTAGATGGATTAGTTGTTTCAGCGCCACGCATTAATGAGGCAATTCCATCCGGTAACGCTCAGATCACTGGCTCCTTTAGCCAGGTAGAAGCGCAAGATCTTGCAAACGTACTTAAATACGGTGCATTGCCACTTGCATTTGACCGCGGAGAAGTTCAACAAGTTTCACCAACACTTGGTGCAGATCAATTAAACGCTGGCTTACTCGCTGGATTCCTAGGTTTGGCTCTCGTACTTCTTTACTCACTTCTTTATTACCGTGGTCTCGGAGTTGTATCCGTTGGTTCATTGCTTGTCGCTGGTGGACTTGTTTATCTTCTCTTTTTGCTCCTTGGAAAATGGATTGGGTTCACACTTACATTAGCCGGCATTGCAGGAGCCATCGTGGCTATCGGTATTACTGCCGACTCATTTATTGTTTATTTCGAACGTATTAGAGATGAAGTCCGTGAAGGAAGATCTCTTCGTTCGGCTGTAGAAACTGGTTGGGTTCGTGCACGTCGCACAATTATTGTGGCTGACTTCGTTTCTATTATTGCCGCAGTACTTCTTTACTTCTTTGCTGTCGGTGGTGTTCGTGGATTCGCATTTACTTTGGGACTAACAACTCTGGTAGATCTTCTCGTTGTATTTGCTTTTACAAAACCACTAACGACTTATTTAGCTCGCTTGAATTTCTACAGTTCCGGACATGCGCTTTCAGGCGTATCACCAAAGAGCCTTGGTGCTCTTTCACACGCAACCAAGGAGGCATAAGTAATGTCTAAATTTTCAGGTCTCGGTGGACGTCTGCACTCAGGTGAAACTTCAATAGATTTCATAGGAAAACGTCGCCGTTGGTATGCGCTCTCAGGTTTATTAATTATCGCTTCCATCGCTGCGCTTTCATTGCAAGGTTTGCACCTTGGAATCGAATTCAAAGGCGGTGCGTCTTACACCGTAACAAAAGCAGGTTCTACAGTTGCACAAGCAGAGTCAGCACTAACTGCGGCAGGTATCACCGGTGAAAATATCGTGCAGTTAGTCGGAAACGATAAAGTTCGTATTCAAACTGGTTCGCTCGCAAATGATAAATCTAACGCTCTGCAAGATTCTTTAGCTTCCACATTTGGTGTAAGCGTAGATTCAATTGACACACAGATCATTGGTCCTTCATGGGGTAAAGAAATTACCCGTAAAGCTTTATATGGTCTAATTGGATTCATCGCAGTTGTCATGCTTTATCTTGCGATGGCTTTTGAACCAAAAATGGCTGTTGCAGCAATAGTTGCTGTTATTCACGACGTATTTATCACGGTTGGGATTTATGCACTGGTTGGTTTTGATGTAACCCCAGCGACCGTCATTGGATTCTTAACAATTCTGGGATATTCCTTATACGACACCGTGGTTGTTTTTGATAAGGTCCGCGAAAATACTCGCTCGGTAACTGCAACGTCGAAGATGACATATTCACAAGCCGCAAACTTGGCCGTTAACCAAACGCTTGTACGTTCAGCAAATACATCCATCATGGCTTTGTTGCCAGTTGGTTCAATTTTATTCGTTGGAGCAGGTTTATTGGGTGCAGGAACGCTAAAGGATCTTTCTTTGGCTCTCTTCATCGGATTAGCAACTGGAGCGTATTCTTCAATATTTATTGCAACACCATTGCTAGCTGTAATGCGCGAACGCGAACCCGCGATGCAAGCATTGGCAAAGCGCGTAAACGCTCGTGGGGGATCACCAGTTCTTGCAACAACTGGAGCGCCTCTTTCAGATGGCGGTAGCGAAAAACGTGGTCCACGTAATCAACCAAAACGCAAAGGTCGCAAGTAACTTTATTTGCGTCCCAGATGGACACACTTTTACAACCCTTGATCAGCTCCTTACAGGAGCATGATCCGAAGTCTGATGTTGCAAAGGTTGAGAAGGCCTATGAAGTTGCAAAGAGTGCTCACTTAGGTCAACTTCGTAAATCAGGTGATGAATACATCACTCATCCAGTTGCGGTTGCACAAATACTCTCCGAATTAGGACTCAATGATGCAACTATTATTGCTGCGTTATTGCATGACACCGTTGAAGATACTCCATATTCGTTAACTCAATTAAAGAGTGATTTTGGTGACGAAATTTCATCACTGGTTGATGGTGTGACAAAGTTAGATAAATTGAGTTACGGACCGACTGCCGAAGCAGAGACTGTACGCAAGATGGTTGTCGCCATGTCACGAGATATCAGAGTTCTCGTTATTAAATTGGCAGATAGATTGCATAATGCCCGTACATGGAAATATGTTGATCCGCAGAGCGCCGAACGAAAGGCTCGAGAAACTTTAGATATTTATGCACCTCTTGCCCACAGACTGGGAATGAACGCAATTAAATGGGAGTTAGAAGATCTTTCATTCGCGGTATTAGAACCAAAAAAGTTTGAGGAAATTTCAAGATTAGTCGCAGAACGCAGTCCTTCTCGCGATGCTCTGACCGCCGAAGTTATCAAGGATGTTGAAGAAGATCTTGCGAAGGATTCTGTAGAAGCAACTGTTACTGGGCGAAAGAAACATTTCTTTAGCGTTTATCAAAAGATGGTTGTCCGTGGACGTGATTTTAATGATATCTACGACTTAGTTGGCATCAGAGTTCTCGTCAATGATGTGAAAGATTGCTACGCAGTACTCGGTTCTATCCACGCCCGATGGTCACCCGTGCCGGGCAGATTCAAAGATTACATAGCTATGCCCAAATTTAATTTATACCAATCACTTCATACAACCGTGATCGGTCCCGATGGCAAAGCAATTGAAATTCAAATTCGTACCTTTGAGATGCATTCACGCGCTGAATTTGGAATCGCTGCTCATTGGAAATATAAACATGGCACGGATACCAATTCTTCTTCTCCGCAGATGCTCTGGTTACGGCAATTACATGAATGGCAGAAAGAAACTGAAGATCCTTCAGAATTTTTGGAAGCACTGAGATTCGATCTTGGTACTCCTGAGGTTTTCGTCTTTACGCCAAAAGGAAGTGTTGTGGCGTTGCCAGGCGGTTCGACGCCTGTTGACTTTGCTTATTCAGTGCATACAGATGTAGGCAATAGATGTGCGGGTGCAAAGGTCAATGGACGATTAATTCCACTAGATACTCGTTTGAATAATGGTGATGTTGTTGAGGTAGTTACTAATAAGAGTGAGTCAGCAGCGCCTTCTCGAGATTGGCTTAACTTTGTTAAGAGTCCTCGTGCTCGATCAAAGATCAAAGCGTGGTTTAGCAAAGAGCGACGTGAGGAAGCTATTGAAGCGGGCCGAGAATCTATTGCACGCCAAATGCGCAAAGCAGGATTGCCGTTACAAAAAATCTTTGCAGGTCATGCCTTGCTTGAACTTGCACACGAGTTGAGATACCCAGATATCTCTGCGTTGTATTCAGCCGTTGGAGACGGTCATGTTTCATCGGCTGCGATCATCGACAAGTTAGTTCAATTCATGGGAGTTGAAGACTCTCATCCCGAACCCACAATGGATTTTGTTCCTGGAGGAGCGCCAGTTGCAAAACGTTCGAGCAGTGCAATCAAGGTTGAAGGCATAGATGATGTATTAGTAAAGCTTGCTCGTTGCTGCACTCCCGTTCCGGGAGATCCAATCATGGGATTTATTACTCGCGGAAGCGGAATATCTGTGCACCGATCTGATTGCGTAAATGCTGATGATTTACACACACATCAGAGTGATCGCATTGTTGGCGTGAAGTGGTTAGAAGGTGCCTCGAGTTTATTCTTAGTAAATATTCAGGTTGAAGCACTTGATAGAGCACGCTTACTTGCCGATGTAACTCGCACACTTTCGGAGCAACAGGTCAATATTCTCAGCGCAGCTGTGAGTACTACTAAAGATCGTGTTGCGATCTCACGATTTACATTTGAAATGGCTGATGCAACGCACTTGGATGCGGTTTTAACTGCAGTTAGATCAATCGAAGGTGTGTACGACGTTTACCGAACAACCAATAATTAACTAAATTCAGCGAGAGATTTCTGAGCTTCATCCAGCCAGATACGTCGTGCAGCGGCCGATTCCAGCGCCTCAGTTGCTTTTTTAGCATTACCTGCAGTTGTTGCTTTGGCTGCAATTTTTTCGTAATTATCGATTGCACCTTGTAGTTGAGCAACAACTTCTGCAGCGCGTGCCTTCGCAGCAGGATCGGTTTTACGCCAAATTTCAGCTTCGGCTGATTTGATCGCTTCTTCTACGACGCTGACGCGGGCATCAAGTGCTGCTCGCTTATCGCGATTAGTCATTCCGATTTTCTCCCACGCGCGTGCGAGATCTCTAAACTTATTCTTTGCATCTTTAACGTCAGTGAAGGGGATTAAAGCTTCGATCTGAATAATAAGTTCTTCACGCTTTGCCAAGTTAGTGCCCATTGTTACTTCGCGCTTTTCTAAGTCAGCGTTTTTCGCTTGGAAGAATTGATCCTGAGCTTTCTTAAATCTAGCCCATAACTTTGCATCATCAGATGGCTTGCCGCGTCCGGCAGCTTTCCACTGATCCATGAGAGATTTGAATGCTTTAGCTGTTGGAACCCATTCAGTCGATGTAGCCAATGTTTCGGCCTGGGTAACTAAGTTTTTCTTAGCATCGGTGACAACAGAAGTTGTTGCTTCCAAGTTAGCAAAGTGAGTTCTGCGACGCTTATCAAATTTATTGCGAGAAGCTGAGAATCGTTTCCACAAATCGGCATCTGTTTTCTTATCTAGACGAGGAGCTGATTTCCACTCTGTTAGCAACTCTTTAAGTCGATCTCCTGTGGTCTTCCAACTCTCAGATAAGGCTAGAGATTCTGCTTCAACGACAATTTTTTCTTTCTCAACCAAAACCTGAGCACGCTTTGCACTTTTCTCTGCTTCAGCTGCAGCTTTCTTTGCTTCGTAAGCACCACGGTGACCTTCAATAAGTGGTTCAAGTTGTTCAACGGATGCGGCAAGGGCATCGAGATCGCCAACGGCATTAACCTCTTTTACTTGATCACGTAATTTTTTAACGGAGGCCATCGCATCGGAAGGCACCATTGCACCACTTGTAATACGGGCTGCAAGAAGTGCGATTTCTGATGCGATTGCTTCAAATTTTCTAACAAAGTAAGCGAGTGCTTCTTCGGCGCTTTTTCCGGGATATGAACCAACAGCTTTATCGCCTGCTGAAGTTTTAACGAAGACCGTTCCATCTGGTGCTACATAACCAAATTTTGCAGGATCACCAATCAGTGCTGATGCTGCAGATGATGGAATTGAAAGAGGAGTTGGAGTTACGTCGGACATGGTCTTCCCTTCAGCGCGTTAATCGATTTCGATCTTCGCTATTGGACCTCATTAACTTTGAATCTGATGTCTCAGATCTTTGTGTCGAGTTGGTCAGGCGGCTTAGTGAAGGTAAAAGGTACCCTGTACCTATGAGCGCGGCGAAATTTCCCGCGTAACTCGCTCTATAAATAGGCGTAGGCGAAGGGAAATCACCGTGTTCGTTACCTCCTTTGCGGCTCCAATGTTTGCCACAAATTGTTGGATCATCGCCGATGCCCCTGGCGGAGAATGCATCATCGTAGATCCAGGAATGCCTGATGTTTCCGACACAGTCGCCATGGTTTTAGATGAACACAAATTAAAAGCTGTTGCCACAATCATCACTCACGGACACCTAGATCACACATTTTCAATAGTTCCCATTGCAGATGGTTATGGCATTCCGACCTACATCCACAGTGAAGATCGAGCATTGCTTTTACATCCAGAACGCGCTCATGGGGCTGAATTTCTAGCGACATTAAGCGCAATGAACTTTGTTGAACCTAGTGATGTAAGAGAATTACGACATGGAGCAGAACTCGAAATGTTAGGGATGAAGTTCCGAGCAATTCATTCCCCGGGGCATACTCGAGGCTCCCTCATGTTTGCAGTCGACGATGAAGTTCTCATTAGTGGCGATGTTTTATTTGCCGGCGCAATTGGACGTACTGATTTACCTTCTGGTTCGGCTAGCGACATGCAAGAAACTCTCGTTAACAAAGTATTGACGCTTCCAGATCACCTGCGAGTTCTTCCAGGGCACGGGCCAGACACAACTATTGCTCACGAACGAAAAACTAATCCTTATCTCATCGATGCTGCTAAGAAATCAGGTAGGCGATGAGTAAAGCAAATCAAATTCAAGCACCTAAAGGTGTCAGCGAGTACCTACCGCCACAATCTAGAAAATTTGAATCAGTTCGCCACGCTTTACTTGAACCTGCAAAAAGCGCTGGGTATGAATTAATTGAGTTACCAGTTTTTGAAGATACGGAGTTATTTACTCGCGGTGTCGGTGAATCAACAGATGTTGTCTCAAAAGAAATGTATACATTTGAAGATCGTGGCGGACGTTCGATCACCTTACGTCCAGAAGGTACAGCCGGTGTAATGCGCGCTGTCATCGAACATGGTTTAGACAGAGGCCAACTTCCAGTCAAGCTTTATTACAGCGGTCCATTTTT
Organism: uncultured Actinomycetes bacterium; assembly: GCA_903890345.1. Classification (GTDB taxonomy): domain Bacteria; phylum Actinomycetota; class Actinomycetes; order Nanopelagicales; family Nanopelagicaceae; genus Planktophila. The sequence goes on along the minus strand of CAITAV010000071.1, from coordinate 13,509 downwards.
TCGCGCGGAGCGTCCACAAGCCGGAAGATATCGTCAATTTTATCAAGTGGGCATTGAAGCCATTGGTATCCAAGATGCAGCATTAGATGCTGAAGTTATTGCTATTGCAGATGCAGGCTTTAAATCAATCGGATTAAAAAAGTATCGCTTAGAAATTACATCTTTAGGGGATTCTGCATCACGTGCAAAACATAGAGTTGAATTAGTAAAATTCATTGAAAAATTGAATTTAGATGAAGCCACACGGACGCGAGCAAGCATTAACCCACTGCGCTTATTTGATGATAAACGCGATGAGATAAAGGATCAGATGGCATCTGCTCCTTTGCTGCTCGATTTCTTATCGGCAGAATCTTTGAAGGATTTTGAGGACGTACAGAAGCATCTAAAAGCCCTCAAGATTGATTACATTATTAATCCACGCATGGTTCGCGGTTTGGATTACTACACCGGAACAACTTTTGAATTCGTACACGAACTACTCGGTGCTCAATCTGGCATCGGTGGAGGTGGTCGCTATGACGGGCTTATGGCGCAATTGGGTGGACAAGAACTCTCCGGTATTGGGTTTGGCTTAGGTATCGATCGTTGCGTATTGGCCGCAGATGCTGAAGGAATTTCATTTGATCAAGAATTCACTTCAGATCTTTTCATTATTCCTCTGGGGGATGAGAGTAAGTCCAGAGCCTTAACGGTTGCCCAAGAATTACAAAATGCAGGATTTAGAGTTGAAATTTCTTTCGGTGATCGCGCCTTGAAAGGATCTATGAAAGCGGCTGACAAAAGTAATGCCGAGTACGTACTTGTCCTAGGTGATAGCGAAATTTCAAGTGGGACTGTGGAGCTTAAGCAGATGAGCACGGGCAAGACTTCATCGGTTACTCTTACCTCCTTAAAAGATTATCTTCGAAGTGTTTCTGGGAAATAATCAACTTTAGAAAAAGAGGCTGTTAAATGTTGCGCACACACGGAGCTGGAACGCTTCGAGCATCTCATGTTGGTCAGAGTGTGACTCTTGCCGGATGGGTAGCCCGACGTCGCGATCATGGCGGTGTGGCATTTATCGATTTTCGCGATGCAACTGGATGGGTACAAGTTGTTATCCGCGATGAAAAAATTGCAGGTGCATTGCGCGCTGAATGGTGTTTAAAAATAACTGGTGAAGTTGTTGCGAGACCTTCAGGAAATGAAAATTCAGCTGTTCCAACAGGTGCCATCGAAGTGATGGGTGATGATGTAACGATTTTGAGTGAAGCATCCGCTTTGCCATTTCCTGTTGATAGCGGCGATGACGTAGAAATTTCAGAAGAAGTTCGCTTGAAGTATCGATACTTAGATTTAAGACGCGAAGGACCTGCAGCAAATCTGCGCTTGCGTTCAAAGGTCACCTCGACTATTCGCAGAGTTATGGAAGATGAATCTTTTCTTGAAATCGAAACGCCCTATCTCACACGTTCAACACCTGAAGGCGCACGAGATTTCTTAGTTCCTGTTCGCCTGCAACCAGGTAGTTGGTATGCCTTGCCTCAATCTCCACAGCTCTTTAAGCAATTATTAATGGTCGCTGGAATGGAAAAGTATTACCAAATAGCGCGTTGTTTCCGCGATGAGGATTTCAGAGCAGACCGCCAACCAGAATTTACCCAGTTAGATATAGAAATGTCTTTCATTGATCAAGAAGATATTTTGGCAGTAGCCGAAAAGATATTAGTTAAGGTCTGGCAAGAAGTGCTTGACTATAAAATCTCATTGCCGATTCCTCGCATGACATATCTAGATGCGATGGCGCGATATGGATCAGACAAACCAGATTTGCGCTTTGACCTCGAACTCGTTGATTGCACTTCTTATTTTGCTGACACTACATTCAGAGTTTTCCAAGCTCCATATGTTGGCGCAGCATTAATGCCCGGTGGCGCTGATTCTCCTCGTCGCGAATTAGATGCATGGCAAGACTGGGCCAAAGCTCGTGGCGCTAAAGGTCTTGCATATATTTTGGTAGCAGCAGATGGAACTCTTGGGGGACCAGTTGCTAAGAATTTAACAGAATCTGAACAAGCCGGTATTGCGGCACATGTTGGTGCTAAACCGGGAGATGCAATTTTCTTTGCGGCAGGAGAGCGCATTGCATCACTGAATTTACTTGGAGCAGTGCGTCTGGAAGTTGGAAAGCGTTGCAATCTTATTGACGCAAATCGATGGGAATTCGTTTGGATTGTAGATGCACCAATGTTTGAACCTACCGATGGTGGTGGCTGGACTGCAGTGCACCATCCATTTACGGGTCCAAAGCCAGAGTTCGCTAAAACTTTTGCAAAAGACCCAGCAAGTGCATTGGCGTATGCCTATGACATCGTTCTTAACGGCACTGAATTAGGTGGCGGATCCATTCGTATTCATGATCGTGAAATGCAAAAAGATGTGTTTACGGTTATTGGCTTAAGTGATGAAGAAGCTGCAAGTAAATTTGGATTTTTACTCGAAGCATTTAATTATGGTCCACCTCCACACGGCGGAATTGCTCTGGGGTTAGATAGATTGTGCGCTCTACTTTCTCATTCAGATTCGATTCGTGAAGTAATCGCTTTTCCTAAAACCGCCAGTGGCGCAGATCCACTTACTGGCGCACCAACTCCGATTACTCCCGCGCAACGTAAAGAGAGCGGAATTGATGGGGCGCCAAAAGAGGGAGCCAAGTAAGGCAATCGGGTAGGCTGGGCTTATTAGTTAATCGATTCGTAAGTCAAGGAGGAAGTCATGGGCCCAGGTGGAATTGCAACAATCATTGCGGCGTCATCTCTCCTTGTTATAGCAATTGCAGTTAGCTACGCGGTTATCCGCGTGGGTCGTTTTATTGATGAAGCCAAAATTTCACTCAAGGCTGTTACGGATGAAGCAACTCCGCTTATTGAAGAAGTTCACACAACTGTTACCTTGGTAAATGGGCCACTTCAAAGTTTTAATCGCATTACTAAAAATGTGGAAGATATTTCAGAAAAAGTTACGAGCGCAACATCTGGCTTTCTAGATAAGAGTGGTCCAGCGTTGAAAGTTGCTGGAGCGCTCGTATCGGCTGCGCAAATGGGTAAAGTCCGTGTTAAAAAGAAGAAGAAGAAGGCTGAGTGATCTGCCCACGTGGAATCCGCCGAAATCCGTTCGCGCTGGCTGCGCTTCTTCGAATCAGATAACCGCGAAGGTTTACTTCACACGGTTGTCCCTTCGGCTTCACTGATTGCTGATGATCCAAACTTATTATTAGTAAATGCAGGAATGGTTCCTTTCAAGCCTTTTTTTCTCGGGGAAGTAACTCCACCCTATAAAAGAGCAACATCGGTACAAAAATGTGTTCGAACCCTTGATATAGACGAAGTGGGCAAAACAACTCGCCATGCATCATTTTTCCAAATGTGTGGCAATTTTTCTTTTGGTGATTATTTCAAAGAGGGCGCAATTGCATTGGCATGGGATTTGCTCACCCGTCCAATTTCTGAAGGTGGCTATGGTTTTGCCGAATCTAAATTATGGGTAACCGTCTTTCACAATGATGACGAAGCAGTACAAATTTGGAATAAGAAAATTGGTTTGCCGTTAGATCGAATTCAGCGCAGAGGCATGGAAGATAATTTCTGGTCAATGGGTGTTCCCGGACCATGTGGTCCATGTTCTGAAATCTATTATGACCGTGGTCCCGATTACGGCAGTGAAGGTGGACCGATTGCTGATGAAAATCGGTATATGGAAGTATGGAATTTAGTTTTCATGCAAAATGAACGCGGTGCTGGTTCGGGTAAAGATGATTTTCCAATTCTTGGCGAGTTACCTGCAAAGAGTATTGATACAGGTCTTGGTCTAGAGAGAATGGCTGCGCTCTTGCAAGGCGTTGAAAATATTTATGAAATCGATACAACCGCACAGATTCTCAATCGCGCTTCCGAACTTACTGGTGTTAAATATGGAAAGAATGAAAAATCAGATGTCGCATTACGCGTAGTTGCCGACCACGCACGTACCTCGGCGATGCTCATTGGCGATGGTGTTACTCCTGGCAATGAGGGCCGAGGCTATGTATTGCGCCGAATGATGCGTCGCACAATTCGTAACATGCGCTTGCTGGGCTCAGATGATTTGATCATGAACGAATTAACAAAAGCTGCAATAGGAGCTATGTCTCCACAGTATCCAGAACTTAAGACAGAGAGTGAACGAATTTTGGCTGTAACGCAGGCTGAAGAAGATACTTTCTTGCAAACTTTAAAGAGCGGTACAACTATTTTTGAAGTCGAAAGCGCATCAATAAAGAAGGGCAAAGGCAGCAAGTTATCTGGCGATGCTGCATTTAAGTTGCATGACACTTATGGTTTCCCATTTGATCTCACACTTGAAATGGCTCGCGAAGAAGGACTTGAGGTTGACGAAGATGGTTTTCGCCGCTTAATGAAAGAGCAACGAGATCGCGCAAAGGCGGACTCTAAAGCTAAGAAGAGTGGTCACACAGATGTCAGCGTCTATCGCTCAATCGCGGATTCTCATGGTCTAACTTCCTTCGTTGGGTACACACATCTTGAGAGTGAATCAGTAATTAAAGCGTTAGTTAATGACGGTGTTGCGGTCCAGTCTGCTAAATCTGGCGATGAAATAGAAGTAATTTTGGATCGAACACCTTTTTACGCAGAAGGTGGTGGCCAGTTAGCTGATGGTGGATTAATCACTCTGGCAAATGGGGCGGTCATTGAAATCGATGATGTACAGACTCCTGTTCCTGGAATCAGTGTGCACCGTGGACGAGTTCGAAGCGGTTCCATCGAAAGTGGAGCACAAGCATTAGCGCAGATTGATATTGAGCGACGCAGTGCAATTTCACGTGCTCATACAGCAACGCATATGGTTCATAAAGCATTTAGAGAAATTCTTGGAGAGACTGCTACACAAGCAGGTTCTGAAAACTCACCTGGACGTTTTCGATTTGATTTTCCAGCAACAGGAGCGGTTCCTGATTCAGTGTTAAATGATGTTGAGTCACGTGTAAATACTCTGCTCCTAGATAATCTTGAAGTGAGTGCCGAAGTAATGAGCCAAGCGGACGCGAAAAAACTAGGAGCGATGGCTCTCTTTGGCGAAAAATATGGCGATCAAGTGCGCGTTGTGAGCGTAGGAGATTGGGCTAGAGAATTATGTGGTGGCACCCACGTTGCTCGTTCTGGCCAACTCGGGTTAGTTAAGTTATTGAGCGAATCTTCCATTGGCGCAGGTGTGCGAAGAGTCGAAGCCCTAGTTGGTGTAGATGCGTATAAATTCTTAGCGCGTGAACATGTGTTGCTTAGCTCTCTTACTGAAATTATCAAAGGTGCTCGAACTGAAGAGTTGCCAGAACGCGTATCTGATTTGATCACCAAGATGAAAGATATTGAGAAAGAATTAGCCACATTACGAACAGATGCTGCCTTGGCCAAGAGTTCTGAGTTATTGAAAACCAAAAAGGATATTGGTTCGATAGCTTTGATTTCGGCCCAAATTTCCGATGGAATAAATAGTGAGAATTTACGAACTATCGCTTTGGATTTACGGAGCAAAACACCTAAGAGCGTTGTTGTCCTCATCAGCGTTACCGATTCAAAACCTATTTTAGTTGTTGCTACCAGCGATGAAGCGCGCGCAGCAGGCATAAAGGCGGGTGCTCTGGTGAAGATAGGTTCAGCCGTGTTAGGTGGCGGCGGCGGTGGAAAAGATGATTTTGCGCAAGGCGGCGGCGTTGATGTTTCAAAAATTAATGAAGCACTTTCAACTATCGAACACGCTATTTCTGGAAAATAAGATGCTTCGAGGGCGACGAATGGCCTTTGATTATGGAGACGTACGTATCGGCGTAGCAGTGTGCGATCCAGATGCGATTCTTGCAACTCCAGTAACAACTTTGAAGAGTAAAGATATTGATCTCTGGGAACAGATAATGGCACTTGTTGCTGAGTATGAACCAATACATATTTACGTTGGATCCCCACGACATCTTTCTGGTGAATCCAGCACGTCAATGCAGAAAGCCGAAGAATTCAAAGAAGAAATCGCCGCCCGAACTAATGTCGTTTGCTCAATGATTGATGAGAGACTCTCAACTGTAAGCGCGGCAAAACAACTCAAAGATTCAGGAATGAGTTCTCGCGATAGTAAATCTGCAATTGATCAAGCCGCAGCAGTAGCGATTTTAGAACAAGCAATCGCTATCGAAAAAAGAATTAGCCTTAATGAAAAAGAGTGAATTATTAAGAGTCGTTATTGCATTTTTTATCGTAGCAATTCTTACATTTACTATTCATCAATTTCGTTCTACAGGCTCTAGCACGGCAGATTTCCCAATTCGCCAATTGGCTAGTTCTGAAAAGCTGGTTGATGTGCATGTTGATGAGGGCTCTACTGGATCAGAAATAGCTGCACAACTCTTCAAACGGGGAATTATTGAGTCATCACAAAGTTTCTTCAAAGTTGCTGTGTCTGATGCGCGTGCCGCAAGAATTGCACCAGGCATCCACCAACTCAACAGCAAGATCGCGGCTGAGCAAGCCCTTGAACAATTGCTAGATCCCACTAGAATCCCAAACTTGATAAAGATTTTTGAAGGTGGATGGAATACTGAAATATTCAAAGCTTTAGAGCAAAATGGTTTTGAACAGTCAGATATTTTAAAGGCAGCCAAGGAAGTGCAATTGCCTCAAGGGTTCACATCCCTTGAAGGAGTTCTTTATCCAGCTCAATATAGTTTCACGAAAGAAACTACTGCAAAGCAGGCACTAGAAGCGATGGTTAATCGATTCACACTACAAGTTGCAAATCTAGGTCTTTCAAATGATCCTAAGTTAAAAGCCCAAGAGTTAATTACTATCGCTTCAATTATTCAAGCAGAGGGTGATATCAAGGATTTTTCAAAAATTTCGCAAGTTATACGAAATAGATTGCGCATTGGAATGCCACTGCAGATGGATTCAACAGTGCATTATGTGAAAAAAGTTCGGGGCAGTGTGTTTCTGAGTACGCAATCCACTCTGCTTAAATCACCATTTAATACCTATCGAAAATACGGATTACCTCCCGCTCCTATCGGAAACCCAGGGTTGGACGCGATCAAAGCTGCCATAAATCCTGCCGACGGCAAGTGGCTTTACTTCATTACAGTTAGCCCGGGAGATACCAGATTCACGGCAGATATCTCCGAGTTCAATCAATGGAAAGTTTTGTATACGAAGAATCGGAAGGCAGGTGCATTTAAATGATCAATGCCGCTGTTCTGGGTTCTCCAATTTCCCACTCACTTTCTCCTCAACTGCATATGAGCGCGTATAAGCACCTTGATATTTCTGGAAACTATGGATCATTTGATGTTCCTGCAGGATCGTTACGAGATTTCTTAAAAGATAAAGCAAGTGGCTGGACTGGGTTTTCACTCACAATGCCTCTTAAAGAAGAAGTACTTTCAGTTGCTGAAGTTATTGATCCATTGGTGCAAAGAATCCAATCTGGTAACACTCTGGTCAGACAAGGCGACTTATGGAGTTTGCATTCAACTGATGTTCGTGGATTTCAAAGCGCATGGGGTTATCAGAATCCAAGCAAGCCAAAGTCGGTTCTTATTGTGGGATCAGGTGCTACAGCGCGCGCTGCTGCAGCCGCTTTTGATGACACAGATACCGCAATATCTGTGATTCACAGAAATACTGAACGCGAAAGGTCCATGCGAGCATCTGTGAATCTCAGCAGCATAAAGTTTCTGCCGTGGCAATTTTCCAACGATTTTTATGAATCAGATTTAATTATTAACACGACTCCCAAGGCAGTTCTAGATTCATTTGCAGAAGAAATATCCTATAAACCAAAGGGAACTTTTTTTGATGTTATTTACAACCCATGGCCAACACGATTTGCTAATGCTTGGACCAAGTCTGGCTCTACGGTGATAAGTGGATTGGATTTACTAATCGCACAAGGAATTGAGCAGATTAAGTTGTTTTCAGGAATAGATTTCGACCAGCAAGAGCTCTCTGTGTTTTTGAAGCGAGAACTAGCCTCTAAATAAGTTATCCACACTGCCCTTTTCAGAAGTAGCAAGCACATTACGCTTAAAATGTGGAATTCTTACAGATGGTTTTGGTGGGTTATTTTGTTTTAGTCATCTCCATTAAAGATTTAGTAACTCATAAGATCCGCAATCGCACACTTCTATATTTTCTAGGTTCTCTAATTGCTTTTTCGGTGCTTTCACAGAATGCACATGTAAATCCAGTCGCCGGTGCGTGTTTCTTTACGATCTTCACCGTGCTATATCTATTGAGCAATGCACTGCATAAATCTGGGGGCATCGGGTTCGGCGATGTAAAACTCATAGGTGTGTTGGCCTTTGCTTACTTTGATTCGGGGCTGAGGTCAGTGGAAATCTTCTTTGTTTCGTTGTGGTTGGCTCTAGTGGCACATATCTGCCTGCATTTATTAATCTGTCGTAAATTTCCATATCGAATTGCGATGGCCCCAGATATCTTTCTTGCCAGTGGGCTTTATTTGTACGCCCCGATTGGTCTTCTTCTGCCACAATAGGACAATGCGTTGGTTAACTGCAGGCGAATCACATGGACCGGCCCTGACGGCTATTGTCGAAGGGCTTCCTGCGCATATAAAAATTACTACGAAAGATATCGATAAAGATTTAGCACGTCGCAGACTTGGTGTTGGACGTGGAGCCAGACAAAATTTTGAAGCGGATAAAATCACAATAAAGGGTGGAATTCGTTTAGGAATTTCCCAAGGTGGACCAATTGCAATAGAAGTTGGTAACTCTGAGTGGCCCAAGTGGGAAAAAGTAATGTCTGCTGATCCAATTGACGATTCTGAATTAGAAGGTTTGGCGCGCAATGCACCACTGACCAGACCTCGCCCAGGCCATGCTGACATGGTCGGAATGCAAAAATATGATTTCACGGACGCCCGTCCGATTTTAGAACGTGCCAGTGCGCGAGAAACTGCCGCACGTGTTGCACTGGGTGCAATTGCTCGCGCATTCCTAGAACAAAGTGTTGGCATCACACTTTTTAGCCATGTGATTTCAATTGGTGGCGTACGTGTTGCTGAGGATGCCCCTTTGCCAGGAAAGAATGATCAAGAAAAGATTGATGCAGATCCAGTTAGATGTGCCGATGCAAAAACAAGTGCGCTTATTATCAATGAAATAGAAAAAGCGCATTCAGATGGGGACACTCTCGGAGGAGTGTGCGAAGTTTTGGTCTTTGATGTTCCACCAGGGCTTGGTTCGCATGTGCATTGGGATCGTCGTTTAGATGCGCGATTAGCTGGTGCCATGATGGGTATTCAAGCAATTAAAGGTGTCGAAATTGGAGATGGATTTCTTACGGCCACACGAAGAGGATCATCTGCGCATGATGAAATTGAGAAAAATACTTCAGGAAAAATTGTGCGCAGAACCGATCGAGCCGGTGGCACCGAAGGCGGAATGTCTAATGGTGAAATATTGCGAATTAGCATTGCGATGAAACCGATTTCCACAGTTCCTAAGGCGTTAGACACAATTGATGTAGCCACTGGAGAAGCAGCAAAGGCAATTAATCAACGTTCTGATGTGTGTGCTGTTCCGGCATCAGGAGTTGTTGCAGAGGCAATGGCTGCACTTGTTTTGGCGCAAGCGGTTCTCGAAAAATTCGGGGGAGATAGCGTTTCTGAAACTCGTCGCAATTATTTGTCCTATATGGAAAACTTACGTTTTAAATAAAAATGCCTCCACGCGTAATATTGATCGGCCCACCAGGAGCCGGAAAATCTAGCGTCGGAAAATCTCTAGCAAGATTATTGAGTGAAAAATTTGTTGATACGGATACAGTAATTGCTGAACAAGAAAAACAGAGTATTGGAGAAATATTCGTAGATAAAGGCGAACCATATTTTCGCCAGATCGAAGAACAAGTTCTGATTAAGCAATTAGAAGATCACTCGGGTGTATTGAGTTTGGGTGGAGGAGCGCCGTTATCACCGGTTGCACAAGGAGCAATTAAGGCAAGTGGTTCGCCAGTTGTTTTCCTTGATGTCACTCTCGCCGGCGCTGCACCGCGCGTCGGTTTTAATCGTGATAGACCATTACTTCTGGGTAATCCGCGAGCACAATGGCAAGAACTCATGAATGTTCGCAGACCTATTTATGAATCTTTAGCCCATCACCAGTTGTTAACGGATAAATTAACACCAAACGAAGCCGCCACTGCGATTGTTACACTTCTCGCATGAGTATCATCACAATTAGTTCAGAACATCAATATGATGTTGTAATCGGCAACGATTGGCTCTCAGAACTCATATCTAGCATTGCAAAATATGATCGTGTCGCAATTTTTTATCCGCAATCTCAGAAGGAATTGATTCCGAAAATATCTGTTGAAAACGAGTTGCATTATTTTCCACTGCCTGATGGTGAATCTGCTAAGTCAGCCAAGACACTTGCACAGATGTGGGATTGGATGGGAGCCGCTGGGTTTACGCGTTCTGATCTCGTAGTGGCTATCGGTGGTGGAACAGTTACAGACGCGGCTGGCTTCCTAAGTGCAACATGGTTACGTGGAATTGATTGGATTGCTATACCAACAACATTGGCTGGAATGGTCGATGCATCCGTAGGTGGTAAAACGGGAATAAATAGCGATTATGGTAAAAATCTAATTGGGGCATTTCACTCTCCTCGTAAGGTTATTATCGATTCGAAGTGGCTTAAAACTCTTTCGAGCCGTGATATTGCCGCTGGCTTAGCCGAAGTTATCAAAACTGGATTTATCGGAGATCAGTCAATTCTTGATTTAATGCAGAATTTCGAATTAGAGCGTGATCGTAACAATTATGAATTGCTCAATGAATTAATCGAGAAATCAGTTACTGTCAAAGCAGGTGTTGTCAGCTCTGATTTCAAAGAGAGTTTTGCGCGGGAAGTTCTAAATTATGGTCACACACTTGGGCATGCCGTTGAGCGTCACTGCAAATACACATTGCGACACGGAGAGGCAGTTGCAATCGGCTTGGTTTTTGCTGCCCATCTTTCACAGATCCATTGTGGGTTAAATGAAAAAATAGTCCAGCAGCACATTGAACTTTTAGAGAAAGTTGGATTGCCAACCACTTACGACCAAGCTGCTTTGCCTGAGTTACAGGCGCTTATGAGTATTGACAAGAAATCTCGGGGAAACACTCTTCGATTTGTTGGAATCTCAGGTGTGGGTAAGACACAGAGAATTGAAGGTCTAAGTACTGAACAAGTTGCTGATGCTTATGAGAAAATAGCCAGATGAAAGTACTCGTAATCAACGGACCAAACCTTTCGCGTCTAGATATTCGTGACTCTTCCATCTATGGCGATTTGAGTTATCCGCAATTGGTTAATTTGATTGAATCATCAGCTTCGGCTCATGGTTTTACTGCCGATGTGCGGCAGAGTGATGATGAAGCGCAAATAATCTCTTGGTTACATGAAGCAGCAGATAACTCTTATCCAGTAATTATTAATCCTGCTGCCTTTACGCATTATTCGTATGCGATTCGCGATGCGGCTGAATTGGTGAAATCTCCACTAATCGAAGTTCATCTATCAAATCCATTAGCGCGTGAAGAATTTCGACATACTTCAGTGATTTCAGGAGTTGCCAACGGAACAATTGGTGGATTCGGCCCAAACTCATATGCACTGGCGATGAGCGCACTAAAAGCACTCTTGTAGGCAGCGTTTGTTTTGCTAATTATTTCATTAGCGCTTTAACGGGTATCCTTACACCCTTGACTATCGGGAATCGATAGCCTGGCCATAATGGCCTGATATAAGAAAAGCGTGGTTATACAAGTGGCATCAACGAATGATCTTAAGAATGGAATGACACTCGACATCGATGGTCAACTATGGAACGTAGTTGAGTTTCAGCATGTGAAGCCGGGCAAAGGCCCAGCATTCGTGCGCACCAAGTTGAAGTCGGTTCTAACAGGAAAAGTTGTTGATAAGACTTTCAATGCTGGAGTTAAAATTGAAGTTGCTGTACTTGAAAAACGTGAAATGAACTTCCTCTATAAAGATGGAGAAGACTTTGTTTTCATGGATAACAAGACATTCGATCAGACAAATATCTCCGCTCAAACTGTTGGTGATGCCGCGAATTACATGTTGGAAAACACTGGTGCAATAGTTGCCGTTCATGAAGGAAATCCTTTGTATATCGAATTACCCGCGTCAGTTGAACTGACAATTACTTACACTGAACCAGGTATTCAAGGCGATCGATCATCGGGTGGTACCAAGCCAGCTACTGTTGAAACAGGTATAGAAATTCAAGTTCCACTTTTCATCAAGCAAGACGAGAAGGTTTTAGTAGACACCAGAGATGGTTCATACCAAGGTCGCGCTTAAAAGTGTCGGCACGAAGTAAAGCCCGCAAGCAGTCCCTAGATCTTCTATACGAAGCTGATATTCGTGGCAAAGCATCTACGGATTTATTGGCACTTCGTGATGTTGCCGAAGAAGGGCCAGATGCTCGACCAATTCGGGAATACACAAAAATTCTTATTTCAGGCGTAGATACTCACAAACGCAAGATCGATGAATTGATTTCGACATATGCCCAAGGTTGGGACATGGATCGTCTGCCTGCGGTAGATCGAAATGTACTTCGCATTGGTATCTATGAAATATTGTGGCAAGAAGATGTTCCGGATGCTGTTGCTATTGATGAAGCCTTGGCACTGGCCAAAGAGCTCTCTACAGAGGAATCATCGGGCTATATCCACGGTGTTCTGGGTCGTATTTCTTCGATTCGCGGAGATCTCAATCTCTAAAGTTGAATAGAACTTTCGTGCTTGCCAATATTTTTAGAAGTTTTTTGGTGCTATTTTCGCTCATGATTGCTAAGAAAATCACATCATTTATTCGCAGTGATAACACTTCACCATTCCAATCTCGACGAAAATTGATTATGCCGCAACAGAATTGATCTAAAATCGAAAGTTCTTTACTCCAGTTCAGAGTTATTTCTTCTCGGAGCCGTCTTAAGTCGATAACAATATTGGGCACGTCTGGAGTTGAATTTTCTATTGAACTCTGACTAAAAAATGCTCCAATCGGAACTGCATAGATTTCTGCAATCGCTTGCAATTTATCTACCGATACCGAACGCGAACCCCGTTCATATGAACCTAGAACTACAGCTTTGATACGACCGTGACTGGCTTTCTCGAAATCAGCCAAGGTCCAATTTCTGGTACGTCGCATTTCTCTCAGCGCGTGGCCTAAGTGATGGGCTCCTGCGGTGTTGTTTTTATATGTACTCATAAGTATGCAATGTAGGACAAGAGTGAAACGCCGATCTTTGCCTGTCCACAGGGTATGGTTTTTTGGTGCTATTCTTCGCCAGCATCCTTTAACGACCCATCCTGCGAGGTGGGGAAGGAGATTTACATGAGCGTTGCCCTGACTTCGGCAGATATTGCCAGAGCTTT
>CAITAV010000070.1 GCA_903890345.1 uncultured Actinomycetes bacterium | reverse complement strand
TGCTGCGCGCAATACCGATGGTGATGGACGAACTAAGGCGATAAAGGATGCTAAAAATATTGCTGTCGCACCGAGTCTCCACCGCAGAGAGCGAATAAAGAATTGCATCCCCCACAAAACAAAGGCTGAAACAATGGCAAAATTTGCACCACTGACTGCAACTAAGTGAGTTAAACCAGAGCGCTTCATATCTGCTTTAAATGCCACACTCTGTTTGGATGTATCGCCCAGAACCATTCCTGGAATTAATGCGCCTGCATCGCCCGGTCCACTATTTATGCGCAATCCATTTCTTATGGCCGCAAGTGATTTAGCCCATCGTGATGCTTGTGTGCGAATCTCAATCTCACCTTTTACAAAGACAAGGGCGGCAACTCGTGCTTCTTTACTTGCCACCGCGGTTCCGCGGAAATGAATCTGTTGACCTGGCAATAAATTTGCTACATCTTTATTCGGCGTAACGATTCGAATTGGTATTCGCAATTCAAAATTCTTGCCACCAGCGCCAACAAATATGGCACGTCCGATAAATGAGTAATTTCGAATCGCAAAGTAAGAACCACTTACTTTCGGGGCGCTTAAAATTGGATCTGTTGCTACCGCAGCAGTTATATCAATGGGTTGATCCATAAAGGATCGAATGGCGTTATTAGCCAGTGATTGTTGTCGAAGCGACATAACTGTTGAGCCCAACAGAAGTGCTGCAATGAATATAAGTACGCGAACTTTTTTGCCAGCCAGTGAAATAAAGAAAATAGCTACAGCAACGAGTGAAACGCGCCACGGTGCTAATGCGCTCTGTGTGAGTGCGCCAATCCAGATTGCAGATCCCAGAGCAATAGCTCTGAAATCAACTAAACGCGGATCTTCTCTTTGAACTGCGCGAATTTTGCATCGCCTATGCCAGAGACTTTAAGTAAATCTTCTAGCGCCGTAAAAGGACCATTTGCTGTGCGATAAGCAATGATTCGCTTTGCAATAACTGGACCAATGCCATCGAGTGAATCTAAATCTGAAGCCGTCGCGCGATTTATATTGATTGGACCCCGCGGCGCTGCAGCTTTTGATCCGGCTCGAACAGATGCACCAGCTTTATAAATCAGATCAACGTAAATTTGTTCACCATCTTTAATCACTCGTGCCAGATTTAAATCAGATAACGCGGCCTTTGGTCGCGCTCCCCCTGCAGCTTTAATTGCATCAATCACACGCGAGCCGGCGGGTAATTCATAAACACCGGGTGAAACAACTTCGCCCGTAACATCGATTATTAACGCGGGTGCAACCATTTGAGCTGGAGCAATTGGTTCGGCTATGACTTCTTCTGATTTTCCGCTGAAAACTACGAAGAGTGAAAGGGCAATGAGTGCCCCTGCTATTGCTCCTAGTGTGCGTCTTTGCGTTGTGGTGAAATGTAAATCAACCCACCACTGAGTGAAACGATCCCATTGTTGCTGTAATTGATCCATGGGCGAAGTATTTTCACTTCGCGCGGTGCCTCGTTACAAAAGCGCTGGTGCTGTTGATAACTTACTTTTTGATCCAGTAATCGTTGATGTACTTTTCGCCTTCATCACAGAAGAAAGTCACAACGTTTTCGACTTTGTACTGCTCTTTCAAGCGCTTGGCCGCAAGTAAATGTGCACCCGAAGATGGCCCAACAAAGATTCCATGCACTCGTGCAATGCGGCGCATTTCTTCGATTGCAACATCTGAATGCACATCAATCACGCCATCTAATTCGTGGTGGTGGCGAGTAACAATTCCAGGAACAAATCCGTCTGCAATACCTTCGATGAGGTGCTTAGAAACTTCGCCGCACAAAATTGTGCATGATTCAGATGGCTCGAGTGCAATTACTTTGCAATCTGGGTTAACGGCTTTAAATGCTTTGCCAACACCAATAATTGTTCCGCCAGTGCCAACGCCACCAATGACGAGATCTGGTTTCCCAGGAAGTTGCTCAAGAATTTCTTGGCCTAACCAATCGCGGTTCTCATCAACATTTTGCTCATTATCAAATTGTTGTGGTGAGAAATATCCTGGTAATTCGCCTAATCGCTTTGCTTCTGCAAGTGCATCATTGACGTGAAAGTCGCCCATCTTATGAACTTCTGCGCCAAATGCTTCTGAAATTGCTGTGCGCTCTAAACTCATTCCATCGGGCATGATCACAAGCATTTTGTAACCTTTTACTGCTGCAACCATACTCATCGCATTTCCGGTATTGCCAGAACTTGCTTCAACAATTGTGTCACCAGGTTTTAATAATCCGTCTTCTTCAGCTTTTTCAATTATGTATTTAGCGATGCGCGCTTTGATAGAACCAGATGGATTTAAATACTCCATCTTTACCCAGATACCTTCGATATTGATAAGTGGTGTGTTTCCGATTGCATCCAAAATAGTCTTCATCTCAACACCTCTCACAATATGGAACG
>CAITAV010000069.1 GCA_903890345.1 uncultured Actinomycetes bacterium | reverse complement strand
GATAATTAACTCCATCAACAGTGCCACCTAAATAAACTTTATATCCGTTATCACTTCCTGGGTTATGGCTGGCCGTAACCATAATTCCTACATCAGCACCTAATTCGTTGACAGCAAATGCCAAAACCGGCGTTGGTAAAGGCCGTGGAAGTACAGAAACGCTAAAACCTGCACCCGCAAAAATTTGAGCACTTAAATCTTCAAAGACATCAGATCCATGCCTGGCATCTCTTCCAATGACTACTGAAGCAAGTGATCGAGACTTCATGTATTGCACAATGCCAGCTGCGGTTCTTCCTACTACCGCTTGGTTCATACCTGAAGGTCCTGGACTTAGCGGGCCTCTCAGACCGGCTGTGCCAAATTGCAAAAAGCCCGAGAAATATCTGCGAAGAGTTGTTTCGTCATTGGATTTAATGAGTGCATTTAATTGTTCAGCAGTAACAGGGTCAGGATCATCTTCGATCCATGCTCTTACCTCAGCTAAAAGTCCTGAATCCATAAACTTAGAGTAACTTCGGAATAACTTCCTTGAGAAGAGTTCCCATGCGAGTTGCTGCAGCTTTTCCAGCAGCGATAACTTCTTCGTGATTGAGTTTTTCACCCGTTACACCAGCAGCGGCATTTGTTACCAATGAAATACCAAGTACTTCGGCTCCAAGAGCATGAGCTGCAATTGCTTCAGGAACGGTGGACATTCCAACTAGATCAGCGCCCATTGCTCGCATCATTAAAATTTCAGCTGGCGTTTCATAGGTTGGTCCACGCCAATGAACGTACACACCTTCTGCTAAGGAGTTATCAGCAGATTTTACAATCGCTCTAATCCGTTTGCTATATAAATCTGTTAGATCAACAAAGTGCGCACCGATAAGGGGAGATGTAGCAGTAAGTGAAATGTGATCTCGGATCAGAACTGGCTGACCAACTGTATAGCTCGTGTTTATTCCGCCACATGCATTAGTAAGGATTACAACTTTGCAACCAGCTTTAACTGCAGTTCTCACGCCATGAACTACTGGTTCGATTCCCTTGCCTTCATATAAATGTGTACGACCAAGAAAAACTAATGCGCGCAGAATTTTCTCGCCACTCTTAATTGAATATGAACGAATTTTTCCGGAGTGACCTTCAACTGCTGGAGGCAGAAAGCCTGTAATTTCATCAGCGTTACATTCAAAATCTGGTGAACCCAAAACTGAAACTGCATCAACCCAACCTGAGCCCATAACTAGTGCAATATCGTGGGAGAGCACACCAGTTCGTTTTGCGATTTCAGATGCTGCTTGCTCTGCAGCTTTCAGAGGATCGCTATAAAGCAGTTGGTCACTTGTCATGCGTCAATAATGTCACAAAGTGTGCTGCCACTTGAAACAGTTTCACCAATAATTGCACTCAGATTGGCGATAACTCCGTCACGATGCGCGGTCAACGGCTGTTCCATTTTCATTGCTTCTAAAACGACTATCAATTCACCAGCTACAACCTTCTGACCTTCTTCAACAGCAATTTTTACGACAGTTCCTTGCATCGGACTTGTGATTGCAGTGCCGGTTGATGCACCACTTGCACCTTCTTTTGCACGGTGGCGCTTGTGTACAGGTTCGGGAGCATGAACAAAAATCTCAAAACGCTTTCCATTTACTTCTGTAACCAGATGTTCTGCAGCTGCGTGAGTTTGAGATCCCGGTGCCGATTGTGCAAATGGTGGAATGTCATTTTTGAACTCATTTTCGATATAACTTGTATAGATACTGAAATTTTCTGTGAATGCAGGGTCATCCATAATTGCGCGATGAAATGGGATCGCTGTCGCTAATCCGCCCACAATAAACTCAGATAACGCACGCCTTGCCCGCGCAATGGCTTCTTCTCGCGTAGCACCAGTGACTATCAACTTTGCTAAGAGTGAATCGAAGTTTCCACCAATTGTGTCGCCATTTTTAAAACCTGCATCGACTCGTACTCCCGGGCCAGTTGGAATCTGCCACTGCGTAATACGACCTGGAGCTGGCAAGAATGATCGTCCTGGGTCTTCACCATTGATACGAAATTCAAATGAGTGCGCACGAATTGGTGGATCATCAAAACCTAGGTCTTCGCCCATTGCGATTCTAAATTGTTGGCGAACAAGATCTATCCCAGTTACTTCTTCGCTGACAGGATGTTCTACTTGAAGGCGCGTATTAACTTCAAGGAAGGAAATTGTTCCGTCTGCACCGATTAGAAATTCGCAAGTACCGGCTCCGATGTAGCCAGCCTCTTTCATAATCGCTTTACTTGATCGGTAGAGCTCTTCAATTAATTTTTCACTCAAAAATGGTGCTGGGGCTTCTTCGACTAATTTTTGATGACGTCGCTGCAATGAGCAATCTCGAGTACTCACAACGACTGCATGCCCGCTCTTGTCTACTAATACTTGTGTTTCTACGTGACGCGGCTTATCTAGGTAACGCTCCACAAAACATTCACCACGACCAAAGCCAGCAATAGCTTCGCGAACAGCTGATGCAAATGCTTCAGGAATTTCTTCTAACGTGTGCGCAATTTTTAATCCACGCCCGCCGCCGCCATGTGCAGCTTTAATGGCGACAGGTAATCCATGCTCTTTAGCGAATGCAATGATTTCATCTGCATTTTCGACAGGATCTGCTGTTCCAGCAACAAGTGGGGCACCAGCTTTTGCAGCAATTTTACGTGCTGAAACTTTATCTCCTAATGCTTTGATTGCAGATGGTGGTGGGCCAATCCAAATTAATCCAGCATCAATTACGCTCTGTGCAAAGAGTGCATTTTCAGATAAGAAACCGTATCCGGGATGCACGGCATCAGCCCCAGATTCTTTTGCAATTTCAATAATTCTTGGAATATTCAAATAAGTTGAAACTGCGCTTACGCCACCCAGTGCATAAGAGTGTGTCGCCATTTGTGCGTGCAGTGAATTTCGATCTTCATCAGAATAAATTGAAACGCTTTCAAGACCATGATCTTGGCATGCTCTGATTACGCGTACGGCAATTTCACCGCGATTGGCTATGAGTACACGTTTCATTTCATCAACTTTACTTCTGGCCAGCTATAACCCAATTGAGTCATCGCACTTCGCAAAAATGGCATTGAAATGCCAACTACGTTTGTGTAGTCACCTTCAATTGATGGAATAAATGGAGAGCTAAATCCGTCGAGAGTAAAACCACCAGCAACATGCAGAGGTTCACCTGATTCAATGTAATCATCAATCTCAGCATCGGTCATATCTGTAAATGTAACCTTGGTTGTGATTCGATCACTAATTTCTCTTTCCTGCTGCGTATCGATCACGCAATGACCTGTATGGAGATAACCAGATTTCCCACGCACTCGTTGTGCTCGTTCTTTAGCAATAGGGGCTGTGCCAGGTTTACCAAGGGATTGACCTTCAAATTCAAATGTTGAATCGCATCCAATAATGATTGCAGGATACTTAATTTGCTCACGAACTGTATGTGCCTTAGTGATTGCTAAGGCAATAACCATGTCTTCAGGTGTCATTGAGTTAAAAAAATCAGTTTCTTCATCGACGTTGCTGACCATAATGGTGGGCTTAAGACCAGCCGATTCTAAGAGGCGGCGTCGAGACGTTGATTGTGAAGCAAGGACAAGCGTTGGCATTTAGTTATTTCGTCCTGACCCAAATTTAATGTGCTGTGGCAACGCCGAGCGCAAAATTGGTTTCGCCCACACACTTCGCTTTACAACTGGCTTAAGCACTTCATGTTTGTGGTGCGACATGGCAAATTCAATTGCTGCTAATTCATCTGCGGTTGGATGCCCAAGCACAATGTCGTACTTCACTCTGTTTGGGGTCATAGTGGAATATTTCCGTGCTTGCGTGGAGGCAAGGTATCTCTCTTTGTTTTAAGAGTTCTAAACGCCTTTGTAATGTATTCACGGGTTTGATTTGGCTCGATAACTGCATCAATAAATCCACGCTCTGCTGCAAGGTATGGATTAGCAAGTGTCTCGTTATATTCAGTGATCAGTTCAGCACGAGCTTTCTCAGGATCTTTCGCTTCGCTGATTTCGTTTCTGTACAAAATATTTACTGCACCTTGTGCACCCATCACCGCAATTTCAGCTGTTGGCCAAGCTAAATTGATATCGGCTCCAATGTATTTTGAACCCATAACGATGTAAGCGCCGCCATATGCCTTTCGGGTAATTAAAGTAACCATTGGCACAGATGCTTCTGCGTATGCATACAAAAGTTTGGCACCGCGTCGAATTATTCCGTTCCACTCTTGTTCTGTACCGGGCAAGAAGCCTGGCACGTCAACTAAAGTCAAAATTGGAATATTAAAAGCATCACAGAATCGCACGAATCTCGCCGCTTTTTCACTTGAATCTATATCTAATGTTCCTGCTAATTGATTTGGTTGATTAGCAATAATGCCAACAGATTCACCTTCAATGCGCCCGAAACCAACAACAATATTTGGGGCAAAAAGAGCATGTACTTCAAGAAATTCGGCTTCATCTAGAATCGCAGTAACAACACTCTTCATGTCATACGGTTGGTTTTGGCTATCTGGAATCAGTACATCCAGAGCAAGATCAGAAGATTTCTTATCTAAAGTTTCTGTTGGTGGTAAATGTGGAGCACCATCCATATTGTTACTTGGTAGATATGAAAGTAGCGCCTTTACATAATCAATCGCGTCATCTTCACTCTGAGCTAGGTAATGGGCATTGCCACTTCTGGTGTTGTGCGTGTGTGCGCCACCAAGTTCTTCCATGCCAACATCTTCACCAGTGACAGTCTTAATTACTTCTGGACCTGTAATAAACATGTGAGAGGTTTCATTGACCATAACTGTGAAATCTGTAAGCGCTGGTGAGTACGCAGCGCCACCGGCGCATGGTCCAAGAATGAGCGAAATTTGTGGAATCACTCCAGAGGATCGAGTATTTAATCTGAAAATACGTCCGTAACCGGAGAGTGAAGCAACTCCTTCTTGAATACGCGCACCACCTGAATCGCTAATTCCAATGAGTGGAATTCCATTCTTTAAAGCGAACTCGGCAATCTTGACCATCTTCTCAGCAAAAACTTCTCCAAGGCTTCCGCCCATCACTGTGAAGTCTTGTGAAAAAAGTGCAATCGAGCGAGCATCAACAGTTGCAAAACCAATAACAACACCGTCACCGTATGGTCGATTTTCCTGCATTCCAAAATTAGTAGAACGGTGACGCGCAAATTCATCGAGTTCGGTAAATGAACCTGGGTCAACGAGTTTTTCAATTCGCTCGCGCGCGGTCATCTTTCCTTTAGCGTGCTGCTTTTCGATGGCTCGTGCGGAGCCTGAGTGAACAGCTTCATCTAAACGATCACGAAGATCCTGAATTTTTCCAGCAGTTGTATGCAGATCACGGTCCATACCCCTACGGTACTAGCCGTGGGCAATGAATTACATCGTGTGGCACTACGCGAATCAGAACTGCACGCAGAACTTTCTCCTTACTGGCGAGTAAGCGTGGTTGATGTCACTGGATCTACGCAAAATGATTTGGCAGAGAGCATCCATGCAGACACCGCGCACGACGGTGATGTATTGGTTGCAAATTATCAACACGCTGGCAGAGGAAGACTTGATCGTGAATTTATTGCAGCACCTTCATCTGCGCTTTTGTTTTCACTCTACAAAAAAGTTACACGCCCTCGAGTTGAGTGGAATTTTATAGCGCTACTTACCGCACTCTCAATTACAGATGCTCTCGCAGAACTTGATACTAAAGTGAAGTTCAACGTTAAATGGCCAAATGACATATTAATAAATGAGAAAAAAATTGCAGGACTCTTGTGTCAAGTAGTAGATAACGGCGTGATTGTCGGTGTGGGTTTAAATGTATCTATGCAGCAAGCAGAACTGCCCGTGGTTTCAGCAACATCCTTATTACTTGAGAATTATTCACAGCTCGATCGAAGTCAGATCTTAAAAAGAATTCTTCAGAATTTTGAAAAGAATTTTCAACTCTGGCAAAAGCAGGGTAGTGCTCCATTTATTTTGCCATACCAAGAAATGTGTTCCTCGCTTAATCGAGACATCCAGATAATCTCGCCAACAGGAGAATCAAAGGCTGCCATAGCAACGGGGATCTCTGCACTGGGAGAACTAATACTTAGCGACGGAGTGCTCGTGAATTCAGGAGATGTGCTTCATCTAAGATGAGTGCTGTGAAATCTGAATTCCCTGTTGTAGGAGTTATCGGCGCGGGCCAACTCGCACGCATGATGATTGCTCCCGCAACGGCGCTCGGCATTAAATTATTACCGTTTGCATCAAGTGCCAGTGATAGCGCTGCACAAATAACTCCGTGCATTATTGGGGATTACACAGATATTGAAGCAGTAAAAAAGTTTGCAGCATTGTGCGATGTGGTTACTTTCGAACACGAACTTGTTCCACTGAGAGTCATAAAGGCGCTAGAACATGCAGGAATCACCGTTCGTCCTTCGTCAGAGTCCTTCGTTTATTCACAAGATAAAGAAGCGATGCGCAAGAAACTCTCTCATTTTCACTCACCTCAGAGCCAAGTTGTTTCTATAAGTTCAGAAGTTACTAAATACCCAGTTATCGCGAAGGCAATTTCTGGTGGTTACGACGGTCGCGGAGTCTGGAAAGTAAATTCACAAGATGAACTGCAAGCTTTATTGAGAAATAATCCCAAGCTTCTCATTGAAGAACTCATCGATTTTGATTATGAAATTGCAGTTATGGTTGCCAGGTCGCCGCACGCTCAGGCAACTTCATGGTCGCCTACTCAGACAATTCAAAGTGATGGAATTTGCACAATGACAGTTACTCCCGTCCCACAGATGTCCAATGATCTCCGAGAAAATGCTCAAAAAATCGCGCTCGATATTGCAGCAGAAGTTAATTTAATTGGCGTTATGGCAGTAGAAATGTTTGTCAAAGGTAATGAATTATTTATTAATGAACTTGCTATGCGTCCTCACAATTCAGGACACTGGACAATTGAAGGTTCCAGAACTAGCCAATTCGAACAGCATCTGCGAGCAATTCTTGATCTTCCACTTGGAGATCCAGGCATGACTGATGATTTCGCTGTTATGGGAAACATATTAGGTAAGAATAAAACGGACATGTATCGACCATATTTACACCTCATGGCGAGAAATCCGGCGCTTAAGTTTCATTTGTACGGGAAGGAAGTCCGACCTGGGCGCAAAATTGGTCACGTTAACGTTATTGGAAAAGACCTCGTAGAATTACGCACAGAAATTGAGCACGCTATTGATTACATGAGTGGAGAAATTGATGAGTGATGTAGCAATCATCATGGGTTCTGACTCTGATTGGCCAATCATGGAAGAAGCCGCCAAAACTTTAGATAAATTCTCAATTAAATATTCTGCAGAAGTTTTATCTGCACACCGCATGCCCACTGAAATGGTTGCTTTTGCTCAGAAGGCGCAATCTGCTGGGTATAAAGTAATTATCGCTGGCGCCGGTGGCGCAGCACATTTACCAGGAATGGTTGCATCTTTAACCACGTTGCCAGTTATCGGCGTCCCAATCTCTCTTAAGAATTTAGATGGAATGGATTCACTTCTCTCAATAGTTCAAATGCCTGTTGGTATTCCTGTTGCAACTGTTGCAATCGATAACGCAGCAAATGCAGCGATACTGGCCGCAAGAATTCTTGGAATTAGTGATGAATCAATCTCACAGAAAGTCGCATCAGAACTCAAAGCGCTTAACGATGCTGCCAAAGAAAAAGGCGCAGCCCTACAAAGTCGACGAAATCAGAAAACAGGTTTTTAGTTAACGCTTGCCGTATTCAATAGCTGGGCACTTATCCATAATTGCAATTAATCCAGCGGCTTCTGCGCTATCAACTGCCTTTTGATCAATTACTCCGAGCTGCAACCAGATGGCTTTGGCTCCAATGGCTATTGCGCGATCAACATTTCGACTCACTAACTCTGAATTTATGAAGAAATCTACAACGTCTACAGGATGTGGAATTTCTTCAAGAGTGGCATAACCTTTTTCGCCATGAACCGTTTCGGCTTTTGGATGCACAGGAATAATCGTGTGACCTTTTTGCTTTAAAAGCGCTGCAACTGAATACGCTGCTCGATCAGGGTTATTACTCAAACCAAGAATTGCCCACGTTTTAAACTGCAGAACGTTATCAATTTCTGCTTGGGAATTAATCGGAGCGACCTAACGCATGAAATTGCCACCCTGCAGCGCGCCACTTGTCACGGTCGAGTGCATTTCTGCCATCGATTACTATCTTTTTCTTTACAAGCGATGCCAAAGCCTTTGGATCTAATTCTCTGTATTCGCGCCATTCTGTTAGGTGCAAAATCAAATCTGATTCCTTTACGCACTCTTGAACAGTTACGGCGAAACCCAATTTTGGAAAACGTTTGCGAGCATTTTCAATGGCTTTTGGATCGTGAACGATGACAGAAGCACCGGCTGCTTGTAATTGTGCAGCAATATCTAGCGCAGGAGAATCTCGAACATCATCACTGTCAGGTTTAAATGCTGCGCCCAGAACGGCAATTTTGTATGCCGAAAGGTCATCTGTTAGTTCAGCACGTACAACATCGATAACGCGTTGACGCGCACGTAGATTGATTGCATCGATTTCACGCAGAAATTCGAGTGCTTGCTTTGCACCTAATTCTTCAGCACGTGCCATGAACGCACGAATATCTTTAGGAAGACATCCGCCACCAAAACCGATTCCGGCTTGCAGGAAGCGATTTCCAATTCGTGGGTCATAACCAATTGCTTTAGCCAGAACGGTTACATCGCCACCGGCTGCTTCACATACTTCAGCCATAGCATTGATGAAAGAGATTTTTGTTGCGAGAAAAGAATTTGCTGCAACCTTTACTAACTCTGAAGTTGGAAGATCTGCTCTAATCCATGGTGTGCCTAAATCAATTATTGGTTTGTAAACTTCTTTTAGAATTTCTTCGGCACGGTCATTGGCAACACCTACTACTAAGCGATTTGGGGTGAGCGTGTCTTCAACAGCAAATCCTTCTCGCAGAAACTCTGGGTTCCACGCTAAGTCGGCTTGTGGTGCGCTCTGTGCTAACTGTGCGCGCAAACCTTGCGCTGTTCCGACTGGAACAGTGGATTTTCCAACAACTAAAGAACCATTTTTTAAGTGAGGAGCAATCGCTTGAACAGCAGATTTAACATATGTCAGATCTGCCGCGAGTCCATCTTTGCTCTGTGGAGTTCCAACACAAATGAAATGAACATCAGCATCGGCGACCGCTGAGAAATCCGTTGTGAAAGTTAGTCGACCAGTTTTAATTTCGCTAGCCAGTAATGTGTCGAGCCCAGGTTCGTAAAAAGGTAGCTCACCTTTAGATAACATCGCGATTTTTTCAGGATCTGTATCAACACCGATTACTTCGAATCCAAGGGATGACATGCAGGCGGCGTGAGTAGCGCCCAAATATCCGCAACCAACCACAGAGAGTTTCAGTGCCATAGCCGTGATTCTATTTCAGTTCCCCGCACGGATTTTCATCAGCGGTACGTGTCTTAAATTTATCAATCAACGTTGTCTTTGGTTTTTCTGTAGTAGAAGCGCTAGGTGAGGGGGTAACTTCATCGACTATAGATAAATCGTCACGTAATCTTTGGAAAAGTTCAGGTGCAAGAACTGGATCCCACGTTACAACCGAACCAACACCAGGCTCATAGGCATTTGCATTTCCAAGTGGCACCGTGAGGGTTCGCACCTTACTTGCAGATAGATTTTTTAATTGCTTACCTAATGTAATGAGATCTGATTCGTTTAAACCAGAATCCATTTTCACTGTCGCAATTGCTGCATTGAAGAAATTTACAAGTTTAATTGGATTGAGCAGAACTCCTGTGCTTGTGGCTTTTCTGAGTACAGAACTCATAAATTGTTGCTGACGTTGCATACGTCCAATATCGCCAAGTCCATCAAAGTCTCTTGTGCGCACATATTTAAGGGACTCGATTCCATTGAGTGTATGCACACCCGCTGCCAAAACTAAGTGACTCTTCGGGTCGTCAATATCTTTCTTCGTACATACCTGAATACCACCCAGTGCATCAACGATTCCAGCGAAACCAGCAAAGTTAATTTCAATGTAATGATCAATTCGCAAATTTGTCGCCAGTTCAACAGTTTCAATTAATAGAGGCGCCCCACCCCAAGCGAAGGCAGCATTAATTTTAGATTTACTCACACCAATGTCTTTTGTTCCATCTGTGCTTCGATGAGCCGGAATTGTTACGAGAGAATCTCTAGGTAATGAAATGATCATTGCCTTATCTCGAGCTTTACTTATATGAACAAGCAACATGGTGTCAGAACGACCACCGGCAGCAGTTTTAGTACTGCCAACTCGCAAAATTTTCATCTGTTCTTTTGTCAGACCTTCGCGCGTATCGGATCCGACCAGTAAGTAATTCAGAGCAGTCGAGGATTTTTCTGGACGTGAATCTAATTTACCGAATACGTCAATGCGCTTAATAGATCCACTGACTTGTCCAAGTCCAAGCCAAGAAATTGCAGATACGAGAACAACGCTGACTGATAAAACAGTAAGCGTTCGAATTCCTCGCGTAGTATTCACGGGTAGAGCGTACTTGGACGATAGCGTGTAGGGGTTATGGCGACATCAGGAATTGAGTTATCTCTCTCACCGGGAACACAGTTGCCCGCTGTTTCTGTCGTCTTACCTGTCCTGAATGAAGAACTGCATTTAGCAAATGCTGTTCAATCCATACTTTCTCAAGATTATGCCGGAACGCTAGAAATCATTTTGGCACTTGGCCCGTCAAAAGATAAAACTAATGAAATAGCAGAACGCTTAGCCTTGGCTGATAAGAGAATTTTACTTGTAAATAATCCAAGTGGCAGAACTGCAGCGGGATTAAATCTAGCTTTAAACAAATCAAGTAACCCTGTGATAGTCAGAGTGGATGCACATGCAGAAATTCAACGAAATTATATTTCACTTGCCATTGAAGTAATGAAATCAAGTGGCGCTGTCAATGTCGGTGGAATCATGGGCGCGCAAGGAGTTTCATCCTTTGAAAAGGCGGTTGCCAGAGCAATGCGCAGCCCATTTGGTGTTGGTGCTTCGAGATTTCATACAGGTGGTGATTCCGGATATGTTGACACGGTTTATCTTGGAGTATTTCTTCGCGCTGCAGTTATTGCTGTAGGAGGTTTCGATGAGAGATTTATCCGTGCACAAGATTGGGAATTAAATTTTCGTCTTCGACAAGCGGGCGGAAAGATATTTTTTGATCCGCGATTGCACGTTACGTATCGCCCTCGTTCAACAGTAAAGGCCTTAGCAAAACAGTATTTTGAGTATGGAAGATGGCGCAGGGTTGTTTCGCGCAGACACAAAGGAACTATTAATTATCGTTATTTAGCACCACCATTTTCTTTAGTTGCTGCCTTAGCATCAATTGTTTTGGCGGTAACTTTGAACAATCTATTTATAATTCCAGCAGCAATTTATGGAATTTTCTTAATTTTGGCTTCGCTATTAATAGGAAAAGGAATTATCGAAAGAATTCTTTTGCCAATCGTTTTATTCACAATGCAGATGTCGTGGGGCCTTGGATTTCTCACATCACCCAAGACTCTTGCACCCACAGAACGCTAAGTAAGTACAGGCTGATGTAGCCTGTACTCCGTGAGCACGCCATTGCAGGTATACGAACCATTTAGAGCAGGCCTGCCACCACTTCGTAAGTATTGGCGATCACTCTGGTCACGCAGAACTTTTATTTCGGAATATTCTCGATCTGAATTACGAGAACAGCACTTCGATTCAATTTTTGGACAACTCTGGTTAATCCTTAATCCATTGATGCTTTCAGCTGTTTATTTCTTATTGATTGTCATAATCGGTGGCTCTGGAGGTGCAATTCGATATGGGCACCTCACTGCGAGTCTTTTCCTCTTTTATTTAGTCAGCAATAGTTTAAGCGGGGGAGTTAAATCCGTAACTGCCGGACAACGTTTGATTCTCAACACTGCTTTTCCTCGAATGATGCTGCCGATTTCAGCAACTGTAATTGCGTTTTTTAAATTTATTCCAACTTTGCTCGTTTTCATGATCATGCGCACAGTGCTGGGCTTGCCCTTTGGCTGGGAAATGTTATGGTCAATTCCAATCATTCTCATAACACTTATTTTTTCACTAGGTGTAGCAATTCTTATTTCAACGGTAAATGTGTATTTTCGAGATATCGCCAGCTTTTTGCCATATCTAATTAGAACCTTGCTTTACTTGTCACCGATTCTTTATGAAGCATCAGCCCTGAAACCAGAATTGAGAGTTCTAGAACACTTCAACCCGCTCTTTTCGATTTTAGAATCATGGTCGCTTTCGATTGTTCACGCCCAAACTCCGCAACTATCTAGCATGCTTGCAGCAACAGGGTGGGCGCTCGGAGTTCTATTAATTGGAACATATTTCTTTTTATCTAGGGAGCGTGAGTTCGCTGTCCGCCTCTAACATAAATCATAAAACAGGTGACCTTGCGGTTTCGGTTCAAAACTTAGGTCTAACTTATACAACTGCCATTGATCGCAGACCAACGCTTAAGGCGCGAGTAAAATCATTAGGACGCGGAACGAAACAAACGCGTGTTGTGCAAGCTCTAGATAATGTAAATCTTGATGTGACATACGGCCAAGTGCTTGGTGTGATTGGCACAAATGGAGCGGGCAAGTCATCTCTGATGCGCACAATTGCAGGAATTATTCCGCCAACAAAAGGTCGCATAGAAGTATTTGGAAGCGTTAGCACTTTGCTTGCACTCGGAATTGGTTTTAATCCAGCAATGTCTGGTCGAGCAAATGTCCATTTGGGCGGGCTTGCTGCAGGAATGACTAGAAAAGAAATTGAAGATCACTTTGATGAAATAGCGGAGTTCTCTGAGCTAGGCGATGCAATTGATGCACCTATGCGTACATACTCATCTGGAATGTACGCACGACTTGGATTTTCCGTCGCTGCAACAGTGCAGCCTGATATTTTGATTGTTGACGAAGCTTTGAGTACTGGAGATGCGCATTTCAAAGAGAAGAGCTTTAATAAAATTAAAGAGTTGCGTAGCGAAGATCGAGCGCTAATTTTGGTTAGCCATGCAATGGCAACTCTTCGTGAAATTTGTAATGACGTTGCCTGGTTACATAAAGGCAAGCTCGTAACTCGTGGAAATCCCAACCAAGTAATTGATGAGTATCAAGATTTCTTGCACCTAGGAAAGAGCTCTGCAATTGATGAGGATCTCTAAAACCCTCGTAGTAATTTTTACACTTCTACTTTCAATTGCTCCTGCCAATGCAACCGAAATTCCTTCAACATTTAATTTTCAAGGAACCGGTTATGGACATGGAGTGGGTTTAAGCCAAATTGGAGCACGCGGTAAAGCGCTAGCGGGAGAACAAGCGCAATCAATCCTTTCGTATTATTACGCTGGGACACAGATTGTTCCACTCACTGACAATCAGAATATCCGCGTAAACATTGGTCACTTACTAACTCAAGCAACGCTCAAGTCCGGAACCCAAGGTTCAGCTCTAAATTTATATGCCGGCGAGGTGGGTGAAGATCTTCTTGCAATTCCTGCCGCGTCCCTTACATCAAAATCTGGTATTTCATTTGTTCAACAAGGTTCAAAAATTTCTGCATTTATTATTACGGGCAAAAATTCTCAACTAATCGGTACAAACGCTTTATGGAGTGCGCGTTGGTCAGGCACTCGTTATCTAGATGGTGCACCATCAACTGTTTCGTTAAAAATAAACTCCAAGAGTGTCAAATATAGATACGGACAGATTCAAGTCAAGTCTGTGAATGTACCGATAATTGGGCACCGAATGGAGATCACGAACACCGTTCGAATTCATGATGAGTATCTTTTCGGAATAAGTGAAGTTCCTTCATCCTGGCCAACGCAGGCTTTAATTGCTCAAGGCATAGCTTCTAGGTCATACGCACTAAGTAAAGTTGGAATTCCAAGGAGAGCTTGTGACTGCAACGTATACAACAACATTTCAGATCAAGCATTTGTAGGTTTTTCAAAAGAAACAGAACCTATTTACGGTCCATTATGGAAAGCTGCAGTCCAAGCTAGTTCAACATCTGAAAGTACAGGCGAAGTTATTACATTAAATAATTTGCCGATCACAGCATTTTTTACCTCATCAAGTGGAGGGCAAACAGAAACGAGTGTGAATGCATGGGGTCAAGAACGAAGTTTTACATCTAGCGTTGCTGATCCATTTAGCCAAGATCCTGTTCTTAATCCTCGATACTTCACGTGGAGTCGCTCTTTGGCTCAGGCAGTTCTCGCAAAAGCATTCTTGCTCACAGATGTTATTGCACTGAGTATTGACTCTCGAAATTCAACTGGGACGGTTGCAACAATCACAGCCACTTCTAGTGATGGAAAAACTTCTACGTTGCGTGGAGAAACTTTTAGGAGCAGAACGCAATTACCATCTGCGTGGTTTAACTTGATTTAATTAGAGTGCAAAACTGAATTTAATCCACCCCAAGAACCAGTTCGCATTATTGCTTCAAGGCACCCATCGAGTGAGTTGCGTCTAAACAAAAGATCGTTAGCCCCTGATAAAGAGGAAGCTTTAACTATTTCGCCATCAGGCAATCTAACTTTTGCAGCAGCAGTTATGTAAGTACCGGCCTCAATTACGCAGTTGTTGCCAAGTGAAATACCAAGTCCGGAGTTTGCACCGAGCAAACACTTTTCTCCTACAGAAATAACTTCTTTACCGCCGCCGCTTAGTGTGCCCATGATTGAAGCTCCACCGCCAACATCGGTTCCATCACCAATAACCACTCCGGCAGAAATTCGTCCTTCAACCATCGAAGTTCCAAGTGTTCCGGCATTGAAATTAACAAATCCTTCATGCATGACAGTTGTGCCAGGAGATAGGTGAGCCCCAAGTCGAACTCGATCGGCATCTGCAATACGAACTCCTGATGGAATGACGTAATCAACCATTCGTGGGAATTTATCAACAGCTAAAACAGTTATGGCTCCATATTTTTGCTTGAGCTTCGCACGTGTAATTTCAAAATTTTCAACAGGACATGGTCCAACAGATGTCCAAACCACATTATTTAAAATTGCAAATATGCCATCAACATTTGCGCCATGAGGTTTAATCACTCGATGAGATAACAAGTGGAGTCTTAGGTAGGCATCGCTAACAGTTTCTGGTGCTTTATCTAAATCTATTTCTAGAGAAACAACTTCGCGCTTTACTCCGCGGATTTCATCAACACCGGCGAGGGCAGACAGAAATGG
>CAITAV010000068.1 GCA_903890345.1 uncultured Actinomycetes bacterium | reverse complement strand
TAGATCCAATTGTTCTTAAAGCAATGGAACTGGAATCAGTTAAGTAATTCTAGAATCTGCTCTTTCAAACTGCCTTCTCCCACAACATCTATTTCAAGTTCTAAACCAATTAAATCTGCTGCAGCCTGAGCCATGACGGTTAATTCTGGAGTCGGGCTTTGAGCCAACCAGATCATCTTGTTGTAATGCTTGAAGTAATCATCACGAAGATCTGGACGTTTATCTAAACCAAGTTCAACAATGACGCTTCGGTGAAATGATTTAACGAGAAAATCTGTTAAAAAATATGTGCCAGCATCAGATTCCATAAGTGCTGCGATCTTTTCTTTGCCAGCAAAGATGTCATAGCAATGGTTTCCACCAAGGCGCTTAAGCCCAAGTCTTTCAATAACGGTATCGAGCGCCCCGTATGTTCCACAATCTGCATATGCCACAGCGCATTTGGAGTGCTTATCTTTAATTTCTAGATAAGTTTTTTCAACTTCGCCAGCAATTTTGGCTGGTTGGTTATGCAGCAGCGGTGGCAGGGGATAGATCGTGACATCTAAGCCATGTGAATCGGTGATGTGTGAAATATGCGTAGCAATTGCACCACAAGCAATTACTGCAACAGACATGGCTTATGCGGGAAAACTCAAGCGCTCAACGAATTTATCGTTAAAGTCTGCGCGATCTGATAATTCGATGTAATCGATTTCATCTAGAAGTGCCATCGCACCGTTTCGTTCTTGTGCAGAGAGCAAAACCATCTTGGCGCCTTCTCCTGCAACGTTACCTGCAGAAACAATGCGCATAACAGGAAGCTTTGGAACCAAGCCAATTTTTACAGCGGACGCGGGAGAGAGATAAGAACCAAAGGAACCGGCCAAGAGAACTTGTTGTACTTCGCTTTCGGCTACACCGAACTCTTCAAGTAATAGTGCCCACCCTGTTGCGATTGCAGCCTTTGCAAATTGAAGTTCGCGAACATCGCGCTGAGTTAAGAAGACGCAATCATTGAGATCACCTTCTGCGCCGCCCCACGTCAAAACAAATACTCGTTCGCCTTCGCGTTCTACAAGACGGTGTGCAACCTTTGGCGCCGCAATTGCAGCTTCTTCAGCTGTAACAAATCGACCTGAGTGATCTAGTAATCCCAGTTGCACTAAGCATGCACACGCATCAACAAGACCCGAACCACAAATTCCAACTGCCTTTGTGTTTTCGATTGTTCCTATTTCAAGATCGCCATCGACAACTTTGATTGTCTCAATGGCGCCAGATGCTGCACGCACGCCACATTTAATGGATGCTGCTTCAAAAGCAGGACCAGCAGGGGCAGCGGTGGCAAGAATCTTTTCGCCATCTCCTAAAATAATTTCGCAATTTGTGCCCACATCAATAAATAATCGAAGTCGCTTGTCGCGATCCATTCCTGATGCAAGTGCGCCAGCAACAATGTCGCCACCAACGTAGGCACCGAGAGAAGGCATGATGACGGCCTTTGCACGGGGATGCACATTGATGCCAAGTTCTGATGCTTGTACATCTGGAAAAGATGCACTCGCCATAATAAATGGAGCAACTCCCAGTGGTTCGGGATCAATGCCCAGTGCTAATTGAGTCATTGTCGCGTTTCCTGCCAATGCAACTTCGTATACATGAAGTGGATTAACGCCGGCTTCTTCGCACACTTCGGCGCTGAGCTCTGACAATGTTTGTTGCGCTAATCCGCGCAAGCGATCAAGGGCAGTTGCATCCATCATTGTTGCTGAAATTCGAGTGATAACGTCGGCGCCAAATGGTTGTTGTTTGTTAAGCATGGATTTAACAGCAACAGGTGTGCCAGTGTTTAGATCAAGTAACGTAGCAACAACAGTTGTTGTGCCGAGGTCATAAGCGATTCCATAGCGCACATCAGTTGTGTCACCTGCTTCGATATCGATCAACTCTTGATCAACAAAGACTGCTGTAACTTTAAAATACGATGAACGTAAAACCTTAGGCAAATTGCGCATAGCAGCCAGAGAAACTGTGGCTTCGATGTCATCGATTGCATCAAATAGGCGGACGATATCTGTGCGCTGATCATGAAGTGTTGGCTCGGCTAATTCGACGTAACGTTTCTGGACCGCAGGGCGCAAAATAACTTGGCGACCAACACCCACGGTTGCAGCCTTTGGTCGAGTTGTCAGTGGCGGAACATCGAGAGTGACATCTTTTGCGGCACGTACAAGACATGCAAGGCGCCATCCATCTTTAACTTCACTTTCGGTAAATGCTCGGTAATCAAGTTTTGAAGGTTCAACATCTCCAGTCGTGACTTTAATGCGGCATTTTTTACATGTTCCATAGCCACCACAAGTTGAATCAATTGCAATTCCGTTCCAGGATGCTGCATCAAATGCACTGACACCAGTTGGAACGGTAAAACCTTTTTCATTAGCAACTGATCCATCTTTTTCGAGCACGCGAAAAGTCAGCTTGATGCGACCTGTTCCATCGTGTGCTGGAATAAGTGATGGGTCGAGCTCTTTTTTACTAATGAGTTATCCCTCTGCCTTTGCTGCTTCTTGTGCACGAAAACGTGAAATCCAATTGCCGCCCCATTGATCCATTCCGAGCAATAGATCAGCAGCGCGAACTGCTTCGTTAATTGCTGGTGTGCGGGCGTCCATGACTGCACAGGTTAGTCCATGTGACATCGCAGCCGGCAAAAATGCCGCGTTAAGGGCGTGACGATTTGGAAGACCAAATGAAATATTTGATGCACCAAGTGTCATATTCAATCCCCACTTTTCGCGGATGAGATGAATTGTTTCAAGTGTAATTTTTACAGCTTCTGGATCTGCGCCCACGGTCATTGCAAGAGGATCGATTACTAAGTTATCTAATGAAATTCCGTGCTTTTCAACCGCGCGGATAATCTTTTCAGTAATAACAATGCGCTCTGCAGCCGTTGCTGGAATACCAATTTCATCATTTGGCAGAGCAATAATTGCTGCGTTGTGCTTTTTAATCAGCGGCAGGATTAACTCCATACGATCATCTTCGCCGGTCATTGAGTTAACGAGTGCTTTACCTTCATAGGCTTCAAGTCCTGCTTGCAGCGCTTCGATAACGGATGAGTCAATACAAATTGGAATATCTGTGATTCCTTGAATCATCTTGATTGCTTTAGACAAAAGTGCTGGTTCATCAGTGAGTGGAACGCCCATGTTCACATCGAGCATGTCAGCGCCACCTTTTATTTGTGACTCAACATCTATGGCAATTGTTGAGAGATCTCCAGCACGAAGTAACTCTTGAAACTTTTTGCGACCAGTTGGGTTAATGCGCTCACCAATAATGACGAAAGGTTGGTCGTGGCCAATGGTGACGGTCTTCGACGCAGATTGAACGACTGTATGCATGTGAGTGCTCCTGTTATGTGTATTGGTTTGGTGTTCGGCCGAGGTCATGCATTAACCGCTCAAGAGTTTCGTCGTGGCGGAAATCTGTAATGTGCAATCCACGCACACCTGGAAGGGCGAGTGCATGTTGGCATTGTTCGAGTGCAAGTTGATATGCAGCTTCTGCTTGATCAGAAGATTGTGCAACGCGATCAATGACATCTTGCGGGACGCTGATGCCCGGAACCTTATCGTTCATAAAGTTAAGTGGCTTAGAACTTTTCACTAGAACAACGCTTGGGATAAGTGCTAACTCCGGAACAGTTGCTGCAACACCTGCACAGAATTTTTCAAGTCGATCTGGGTGGTATCCAATTTGTAGTTGAAGCATTTGCGCGCCTGCCCGATGCTTTTTCATGGCTCGCTCGATGCGGTAATCATGTGGGGGAGCGAAGGGATTTTCAACAGCACAAATAAAGAAATTAGGCGCTGGATTTAACTTACGTCCAGAAAGATAGGTACCTGCATTAAGAATGGACGCTACGTTAATTGCTTGTGGTCCATCCAAATCAAAGACACGACGAGTCTCTGGTTCATCCCCTGCGGTTACGTCATCACCGGTGAGAAGTGCAATGTTTTCGATGCCGTGCAGATTGGCACCTGCCATGTCCGCCTGAATAGCAAGACGATTTTTATCGCGGCAAACAATCTGCATGATTGGTTCAAGGCCATGTTGCTTCATGGCAATCGCCACAGAAACATTTGATGCGTGAGCATGTGCTGCGGTGTTATCTGTTGCATTAACGGCTGCAAACCACGGAGCCAGGCGCTCTACATTTTTCTTAACTTGATCCATTCCACCGCCGTCAATGACAGGAAACTCAGCGGTGTAAACAACGTCCTTAGTTTGTGTTAATAAATCGCGCAGCTTTGACATTAGTGCGAGTGCGTTTCTTCTTGGCGCTTAGCCCATCCTGCTGGCGTTTGTTGATCGCGCTTAGTAACTAAATTAACCCAAGAAGATGTGCCTTTGAGTTGCATATCAACTGGCGGGCGTAGATCGTTGTAGTGCTCTTTCCACACGGTCGGTAGTGGAAGAGAAACTTTACGATCATAAGCTTTAACCCAAATACATCTCATCTCTGGTTTAACTTCGCAATGACCATCTTCGCGGACCCCACCGCATGGACCATTGCGTAGCGTTTTTGGACATGTCATCGGACACGTCATACCTGTTGAGTGCAAAACACATTGTCCGCACATAGTGCAATCCCACACGGGTTTTTTCATGCCGTGTTCGACAGCTAACAACAGGTTTAAAAGTTTAGGCATTTACAAGTGCGCGCTTCTTCTGGATTAAATCCTTAGCAACACGTACTGCTGTTGATGCATCAGCTGCAAAGCCATCTGCTCCAACTGCATCTGCATATTCCTGAGTTACGGGTGCACCACCAACCATGATGATTACCTTGTCGCGTAAACCGGCCTTAGTGATCTCGTGAATGTTGACTTTAAACATTGGCATAGTTGTTGTGAGAAATGCTGACATTCCCAAAATATCTGGTTGGTGTTCATTAATTGCTGCAATGAATTTTTCAGGAGCAACCTGCACACCGATATCAATAACCTTAAAACCAGCTCCTTCGAGCATGATATTTACTAGGTTCTTGCCGATATCGTGAACATCGCCTTTAACTGTTCCCATAAGGAATGTGCCCACTGTTTCAGCGCCAGTTTCTGCTAATAAAGGACGCAATACATTTAGCGCACCTGACATAGCTTTACCTGCAATAAGCATTTCTGGAACGAAGTAATCGCCGCGTTCAAAGCGTGCGCCAACTTCTTCTAGAGATGGAATAAGAGCTTCGAACAAAATGGTGTCTGGTCCCATTCCTTCTGCAAGAGCCTTATTAGTGAGTTCGAGTACTGCTGGAGCATTGCCAATCATCGTTTCATCAAAG
Organism: uncultured Actinomycetes bacterium; assembly: GCA_903890345.1. Classification (GTDB taxonomy): domain Bacteria; phylum Actinomycetota; class Actinomycetes; order Nanopelagicales; family Nanopelagicaceae; genus Planktophila. The sequence goes on along the minus strand of CAITAV010000068.1, from coordinate 4,308 downwards.
AGTGCCTTGATGATCTCGTCATGTGTCATGCTGCGCCGACCTTTCCTATTTTTTGATTAGGCATCTGGGGTTTTTTCTTACTGCGTGCTTGTACTGCATCGATTTCAGAGACGATGAGATCTCCAATTCGAATAAGTTCTTTACTGTTCAGGCGAGTAGATGGACCTGAAACAGATATTGCACCTACGACCCGACCATCTTGTTCGCGGATAGGGGCGGCGACTGCAACTAGTCCAACTTCTAACTCATCACTAATAATTGCAAATCCACGGCGACGTACTTCTTCTAATTCCTCTAACAAACGGGTGCGAGATGTAATGGTCTTATCCGTTAAACGTTCTAGTCGACCTGCAGAGATGGTCACGGCTGAGTAAGCGAGCAAAACTTTGCCAAGAGCTGATGCGTGATAAGGAACTTGCTTGCCAATCCAGTTCGTAGCACCTAACAAATATTGCCCGTCAACTTGGTCAAGCAGATTTATAAAACCGTTACCGGGAACTGCCAAATTTGCTGTCTCACCAGTTTGTTCAGAGAGTGTTTCAAGAACCGTGCGCATGCGAGTGACAAGAACTGAATCTTGATTTTGTTCGCGGGCAAAAGATGTGAGTACTTGTCCGGCTAAGAAAGCACCGTTGCGATCGCGTTGTACGAGTCCTGCACGTTCAAGGGCTCCAAGAATGCGAGATGTTGTTGATTTAGGAATGTCATGTGCGCGTGCAAGTGAACCCAGAAGTGGTGGAGTCTGTGATTGCAAGACGTCAGCAAGAAGCGCAGTAGCGCGATCGATTGCTTGTGTGCCAGTTGTTAATTCGGATTTGCCCATTGCGCCCTCCCGAAACTGTTTCATCATATGGAACCCTTGTTCCATGTTCCTAGCGTATTCTCGTGGCGTGTACTCGGTCAAGAGCCACGCACAATAGAGTTGAATTACCCGCGAAAGCTTTACTGATCTGAAAGGTCACCACCGTGTTCCAGAACAAGATGCCGCGCTATGACATATTGAGTCAAGAATCAATGGCAACGCTGCACGCAGGTTGGCGTCGCATCGTCTCTGAAATTGGCATCGAGTTTGCATCACCGTGGGCCGTGGACATGTTGCGCGAAGCAGGACAAGAAGTCTCTGGCGAAACAGTTAAGTTCGATCCTGATTGGGTGATGAAGCAAGTTGCAAAAGCTCCGCGCGAATTTGATCTGCGCGCTCGCAATCCAAAGAACAATGTTCATATTGGTGGCGACTCAATGGTTTTCGGTGCGGTTTATGGCCCACCATTCGTACGTGAAGGCGATGTTCGTCGCGATGGAACATTTGCAGATTATGAAAACTTCTGCCGATTATCACAATCTTTTGACGCGCTAGATTCTGTCGGCGGCGTTGTTACAGAACCTAATGATTTATCACTTGATTCACGCCACTTAGATATGGCGTATGCGGCAGCAACACTGACCGATAAATTCTTTATGGGTAACGTCGTAACACACGAAAATGCAAAAGATGTTATTCGCATGGCCGAAATCATTCATGGTGGCCGCGCGGCAATCGAAGAGACTCCAGCGCTTATTTCATTAGTTAACTGCAACTCTCCACTTCGTTGGGATGATCGTATGTTGGACTCAATGCGCGAATACGCATTGGCCGGTCAACCTGTCGTAACAACGCCATTCTTACTTATGGGTGCAATGAGCCCAGTAACAATTCCTGCAACACTTGCTCAGCAAATGGCAGAAGCACTTGTTGCAATTGCCTTGGTTCAACTTGTTCGCCCAGGTGCACCTGTTGTCTTTGGTTCATTTCTTTCTAATATTGATATGCAATCTGGTTCGCCACAATTTGGTACACCAGAGTCCGGAATTGGCTTGCTCTGTACTGGCCAAATCGCTCGCTCGCTTAACTTGCCATTTCGTGGCGGTGGCGGCCTGAACTCATCACAAACAGTTGACGCGCAATCTGCGTACCAAACAATGATGACGATGATGCCAACATTTTTATCAGGCACTAACTGGGTAATGCACACAGCTGGATGGCTTGAAGGTGGCTTGGTTTCTTCATACGACAAGTTCGTTGTAGATGTTGAAATCTTGCAATCCTTGATGGCTGAATTCACACCACTTGAATTTAATGAAGATTCACTCGCATTTGATGCTCACCTTGAAGTGGGCCATGGCGGTCACTTCTTAGGCGCAGCCCACACTATGGAGCGCTTCCGCGATTGCTTCTATCGTCCATTCTTAACTAATAGCGATAATTACGAGCGTTGGATGCGCCTTGGTGCAAAAGATACTCGTGCACGCGCTGAAGAAATTTGGAAGAAGAAGTTAGAAGAGTATGAAAAGCCTGAGATGGATGCTCAAGTTCTAGCCGAACTCACTGAATTCGTTGCACAGCGCAAATCAGAACTAGACGCCTAAGCCTTTATAAATAAATGCCTGAAAGTACTCTCTATATAAATGGTGCATGGGTTGCATCATCTGATGGAGATGTGCGAGAGATCAGGAGTCCGCACGATAACTCGGTAGTTGCCACTGTCTCAGAAGCAACCGCGGCCGATACTCGCGATGCAATCAAAGCAGCGCGTGATTCATTTGATTCAGGTGTCTATGCATCGTGGTCCATGAAAGATCGGTGTGCACTCGTTACAAAAGTTGCAGACTTAATTAAGCGCGATGCAGAAATTCTGGCATCCCTTGAAACTCGCGATACAGGCAAGCGCATGATTGAAACACGTTATGACATGGCAGATATTGAAGCTACATTTCGCCACTTTGCAGCCCTGGGGTTAAAGCTTAAAGATCGCAAGGTAGATGTCGGTGCCGACAACATCTCAAGTGTTATTACCCACGAAGCTGTCGGAGTATGCGCACTTATTGGTCCATGGAATTATCCGCTACTGCAAATCTCGTGGAAAGTTGCGCCAGCACTTGTTGCAGGATGCTCATTCATTGTTAAGCCAAGTGAGTTATCGCCATCTACCGCAATTCATTTAATGAAATTATTAGAAGAAGCAGGATTGCCTAAAGGTGTTGCAAATTTAATTTGTGGAGCCGGAGCAACAGCTGGCGCTCCACTGACTGAAGATCCACGCGTTGATTTGGTTTCCTTCACAGGTGGATTAATCACAGGCCGTCGTATCATGGCAACGGCGGCGCAAACTGTTAAGAAAGTGGCACTTGAATTAGGTGGCAAAAATCCACACATTATTTTTGAAAACAGCAATATTGATGCTGCAATTGATAACGCAGTTACTGGAGCCTTCTTGCACTCAGGCCAAGTTTGTTCCGCCGGCACTCGCGTACTCGTTGAGAAATCAATTCATGCGCGAGTTGTTACAGAAATCGTGCGCCGGGCAAAGGCAATTTATGTTGGCGGACCAGAGGATCCACGCACAGAAACTGGTCCATTGATAAGCAAAGAGCACTTGGCAAAAGTTGAGACTTATATGCAAGATGCCATTAAAGATGGCGCAACTATTTTGGTCGGCGGCACTCGCATTGATCGTGAAGACTTGAATAAGGGTTGGTATTTCCCACCGACAGTAATTGATAATTGCCAATCAAAGATGAAGTGCGTTCAAGATGAATCATTCGGTCCAATTATGACAATTGAAACTTTTGAAAGCATTGATGAAGCAATTGCATTGGGTAATGACACAATTTATGGATTATCAGGTGCGCTGTGGTGTGATGATAAAAAAATTGCCAATCACGTCGCCGCAGCGCTTCGTCACGGAACTATCTGGGTCAATGATTTCGGCCCATATCGTCCGCAGGCAGAGTGGGGCGGATTCAAAGCATCAGGCGTCGGCCGGGAATTAGGTGAGGCCGGATTGGATGAATACCTTGAAATTAAACACATTTGGACCAACAATGAGCCTGCGCGTTCTGGATGGTTCGCCGATCCCACCTAGGAGAGTACATGAGCTCAGCATCACCAATGATTTCTGTACAAAACGTATGGAAAGTTTTCGGAAATAATCCAGAAAAAATCATTGGATCGGCTGATGCGAATTTATCTCGCACTGAATTAAGAGCAAAAACTGGTAACACAATTGCAGTTCGCGATGTCTCATTTGATGTAGCACCAGGTGAAGTGTTCGTTGTGATGGGTCTTTCAGGCTCCGGTAAATCAACACTTGTTCGTTGCATGACTCGCTTAATCGAACCAACACAAGGTGAACTTCAATTCGAAGGCGAAGATATTTTAAAAGTTGATGACAAGCGACTACGCGAATTACGTAAAACTCGTTTCTCCATGGTTTTCCAGCACTTTGGTCTGCTTCCACACCGCAAAGTAATTGACAATATTGCTTATTC
>CAITAV010000067.1 GCA_903890345.1 uncultured Actinomycetes bacterium | reverse complement strand
CTATCGCTGCAAAAATTCCACACCGCGTTTTAAAAAGCGCTCTCGACGGAAAACTAATCCCTGAAAATACTGCGGCCAAGCAATCAGTGCTTGCCTTGCAGATTGCCAATGCCGAAACTGGTGTAATTCAAGAGTGCGATGCGATTATCGCAAGTACGCAATCTGAGCGAATTTTTCTTGATGCGACAACGAGTGGAATTCGTGTTCCACTACCTGATCAATTCTCTACAGCACTTTTTGATAGTAAATCTTGGTACGGCCCAGCAGAACTAGGAATTTTGATAATTAAAAAACCGACGAACTGGAGTAATCCCCTTCCCCACCTCAATGCTGCACACCCCAATTTTGATGTTTCACTCCCGCTACTGCTAGCAAGTGCCGTTGCGCTCGAAAATTTCTCTACTGAAGTTCAGAGCGCCGATACGCAGGCTCGTACATACAATCAAGAATTAAGGAGTGCATTCTCGCAAGTGGCAGATACCGATATTGCTGGTTCGCTGGATTCAAGCCTTGCCCACATGCTTAGCGTTTCATTTCTTAATTGCAACGGCGAGGAATTGCTTCGCGCAATCCACAATGATGGTTACAGCGTGGATTCGGGTTCAGCGTGCACCGCAGATGATTTGCAACCAAGTCATGTGTTGGCGGCAATGGGCGTGCTCACACACGGAAATATTCGGATAACAATCCATCCTGGTACGACGCAAGAGGAAATTGATGGCTTAATCAAAAGCGTTGTAAGTAACGTGAATCGATCGAGAGCATGAAAGAAATAGATGCTCGTGGATTGCGATGTCCTCAGCCAATTATTGAATTAGGCAAAGAAGTTTCCTTCATGCACGCCGGGGATCAAGTTATGTTGCACTCTGATGATCCCGCAACCGAACCTGATTTGGTGGCGTGGTCTCGAATGACTGGCAATGTATTTGAGAAAAAATCGAAAAACTCTTTTGTAATTACGAAACTAAGTGAGCGCTGATTTCTGAGGCTGCTTTTTCTCCATAAGCTTGCTTGAAGCGTTCCGTAAATTCCTCCGGAGTAAATCGATATTCCTGAGTGCCTTTGGTTTCAATTACATAGGTTGCAATCAAAGCACCAAGTTGCAAGCATCTCTCGTGTGAAAGCCCCCAGGCGAGACCAGCAACAAAACCTGAACGAAATGAATCACCAACACCTGTCGGATCAATTTTGGCATTTTCTTTTGGACAACCGATTTTAATTAATTCGCCACCCTTAGTTTCGATTCGAGCACCTTTTGATCCTTGTGTGATCACACGATGTTTTACGCGAGAAAGTATTTCAGCATCGCTCCACCCAGTTTTTTGAATTGCAAGCGCTAATTCATATTCATTCATAAACAAGTAAGTGGCGCCATCGATCAGAGTTTTAATCTCCTGACCTTCCATACGAGCCATTTGTTGTGATGGATCAGCGGCGATTGCAATCCCACGAGCCTTTGCAACTTCGCTGTGACGCATCATTGCCTCAGGATCATCCGGTGAAATTACGATCAAATCTAGCTCACCAGTTTTTTCCATGATCGGTGCTAATTCGATATTTCGCGCTTCACTCATTGCACCAGGAAAAAAGGATGCAATTTGATTGAGTTCGGTATCTGTAGTCACCATAAAGTGCGCTGTAAAAAGTTCTTTAGAAATCAAAACATGTCCGGTGTCTACGCCATGTCGGGATAGCCACGCTTCGTAATCTGCCCAATCTTTGCCAACTGCGGCAATTAAAATTGGATTCAAGCCAAGCATTCCCATGCCAAAACAAATATTGGCAGCACAGCCACCGCGTCGAACATCGAGGTCATCAACTAAGAAAGAGAGAGAAACTTTTTCAAGGGAACCGGCTACAAGGGAATCAGTAAATTTTCCTGAGAAGGTCATCAAGTGATCAAGACCGACAGAGCCAGCTACACCAATTCGCATGGCGTGATACTAGTTAACTGATGGCTTAGTTAAAAGAATCGCCACAGGCGCATGAGCCTTGGGCATTTGGATTATCAATTGTGAAGCCTTGCTTCTCAATTGTGTCCACGAAATCAATAGTTGCACCAGACAAATAAGGATCACTCATTTTGTCTGTAATTACTTTTACGTTTCCGAATTCGCGAACAACATCGCCTTCGAGATTGCGATCATCGAAATAGAGTTGGTACTTCAGGCCAGAGCAACCACCAGGCTGTACAGCAACGCGAAGATTCAAATCGTCGCGGCCTTCTTGTGCCAACAATGCAGCGACCTTTGCTGCTGCGTTATCGGATAGAAGAATTCCTGTTGTAGTGCTTGTCTCTGTGCTCATGTTGTCTCCCTTTCGAGTACTGGCTAAGCCTAGCAACCGCATGGATTCTGCGCGACATGGACACAGATTATGAGAGAGAATGCACCTGTGAATCTCAGTGACCTATTACTACTTGGACAAGGCAGCGATCTTGCCAGTGAACGTGGCGTTTCATGCGATGGCCAGTTACCTGCGGCCAGTGATCCACAATTAGTTGATCGTGCCAGAACAGCGCGCAAAGCACTCGGATCTAATGTTTTGGTTCTAGGTCATCACTACCAAAGAAATGAAGTTATTGAATTCGCCGATATTACGGGTGATTCATTTAAATTGGCTCAAGAAGCAGCCAAGGCAAGTAACGTTGAAAATATTATTTTTTGCGGAGTTCATTTCATGGCAGAAAGTGCTGACATTCTGACTTCAGAAAAACAAAAAATAATTCTTCCCGATCTCGCCGCTGGTTGTTCTATGGCGGATATGGCTACTTCAAATCAAGTCACTAAATGTTGGGATGAACTCTCAAGTATTGGAGTGGCCCAAGAAGTTATTCCTGTGACGTATATGAATTCATCGGCTGCGATTAAATCTTTTACCGGCGAACATGGTGGAACGATCTGCACATCATCTAATGCAGAAGCAGCCATGAAATGGGCATTTACTCAAGGCTCAAAAATTCTCTTTTTGCCCGATCAACACTTAGGTAGAAACACAGCTGTTCTCTCATTGGGGTTATCACTCGATGATTGCGTTCTTTGGAATCCCTGGAAGCCAATGGGTGGTCTGACAGAAGAGCAGATCAAGAAAGCAAAAGTAATTTTATGGCGAGGACATTGCTCTGTTCATGGACGTTTCTCAATAGATAGCGTTAATGAAATTCGATCACGAGTTCCAGGAGTGCAAATTCTTGTTCATCCAGAGTGCACACACGAAGTTGTGCAAGCCGCAGATCGTGTTGGATCTACTGAAAAAATTATAAGAATTGTCGAAGAATCCCCTGCTGGTTCGAAGTGGGCTATCGGTACTGAACTCAACCTGGTCCAACGCATTTCGCAGAACAATCCAGATAAAGAAATTTACTTCTTGGACAAAGACATCTGCTACTGCTCAACCATGAATCGCATTGACTTGCCACACTTGGTATGGGCCATGGAATCCCTCGTATCTGGCACCGTTGTTAACCAAATTCGAGTAGCCCCTGAAGTGGCCAAATATTCAAAACTCGCCTTAGAAAGAATGCTCGCTCTATAATTGGCCTATGTCTAATACTTCAGATGCATCTTCAAAAAAGGGTCGACCAACTCCTAAGCGCAAAGAAGCGCAATCAAAGCGAATAGTTTCATCTCTCGCCCCCGCATCTTCTAAGGTAGAAAAAAAGCGCGCACGCGAACAGAGTCGTGCGTCTCGAAATGCATCACGCGCGGCATATTTACGAGGCGAAGAAAGTGCAATGCCTTTGCGAGATCGTGGTCCAGCCCGCAGATATGTCAGAAATATTGTTGATGCACGTAAATCCATCGGTGAGTATTTCCTACCAATTATTTTTGTTGTTCTCTTGCTTTCAGTTTTCCCTGTACCAGCTCTTCAATACGGTGCGATTGCTCTGATGTATGCGGTTCTCTTAACTGCAGCCATTGATGGTGTTTTTCTCTCTCGAAAAATTAAGCGAGAAATTCGCAAGCGTTTTCCGGATTCGCCAACAAAGGGACTTGGTCTTTACGGCTGGCTGCGTTCAACGCAAATGAGACGTCTTCGTACTCCACACCCACAAGTTAAAGCTGGAGAAAGTTT
>CAITAV010000066.1 GCA_903890345.1 uncultured Actinomycetes bacterium | reverse complement strand
TGTATCAATGGCTTGAGTTTTCTGATTAATGGCGACCTAACATACCCACGTATAAATGTTGCGAGTTGTGGCGCTGTTGCCGGAATTTCATGCAGTAAGTCATCCGTGCTTCGTACGGTAGTAGATGAAGCAAATCCGATTATTTGTCGAAAACTCAAAGAAAGCGTTTCAAATATTTTTGTGTCAAAATCATTCAAGTCCGGCGAATACAGAAGTAGCGCGGTGCTTGCTTGCTCCTTTTGGTTAGTAGCAAATTCCAGTAAAGATTCAAAGTCAACAGCTCGATGAATGACACTCCACCCTTGTGTAAATAAGGTACCCGCTATAAAACTTTCTTGATCAGAGTTTGAAATTGCCGTGACAATAACGGGCAGTGCAATCTCAGCCATGAGAACTCACGAGAACTACCCGGCCCTGTGATGTTGCACCAAGAAGTAAGAGCACGTCTTCAGAGCTAATGGCCACTGTTAGACCAACTTCACTACCAAAATTAGAACCACTCTTAGTGATTGCAAGTACATGCGCTCCCACAACTACTAACTCTGGAATCAGTTGCATGTCAGCGTTCGTATCATCTTGCACCCAGTAAATATCAACCGAGGCTCCGGGAATTAGTCCATCAGGGGCATCCGCTGATCGAATACTCAATGGAACAGAACTCAGCGAAATTGCATCGGATTGTGATGAAAGCGAGCTCTTTGAGATTAACTCGTGTGCCTCAATCCTTACTTTTGTAAAGGAGCCGACAATTTGCGAATTATCACTTACGTAATTATCGGCAACTTCTCCGAGTGAAACTTGAATACGTGTGAGATCACTTTCAATTATCTGGTGTCCTGGTAATAAGAAATTTGTGGAAACTATCATGCTCGTTTTTTGATTTGCTAGTGATGAGAATATGAAAGCGCTTACGAGTGATGCTGCAATAAGAACGATTGCTAGAACTAAACGTCCGCGTGAGGATTTTCTGTGAATGGCCATAGGCAGGTACTCAACGCTAGAAAGTATTTGTATTCGTCAATACTCCACATTCATACTTTTTGATGAGTTGGGATTCATCTCTTTATCTGTTTCTTAGCCTCAACATCTGAGCCAATCTCTATTCATGACAACCTTAGAGAGCATTTCCTTAATAAAGCCTGTTACTTACGCCCAAATTTCTAGCTGCGAGGCCGAAGATTGGCAACACCCGATGTTAGAAATGTTTCGACCAATTGTGGAAGAACATGAAAAACAAAAAGCTCGGCTCTATTTGATCCCTTCAACTTTTGATGATGAATTCGATCCTGATTTCTCGCCACAACCAACTTCTGCAAGTGATTTACCAGAGTTGCATGAGTGGACCATGCGCTTTGTTGTCAGTGTTCTTGAAATCTGGGCTGGGCGTCGTTCGCCATCACAACTGACTCGTATGTGTCATCGAAAAATCTTCACCGAATTACATGCTCGTGCCGGAACATTTAAGGAGGTCGGAAAACTTCGAACTATTCATCAAAGCGAACCATTAGATGGTATTTGTGAATCTGTAGTGACTGTCAGATTCGGAGAACGTTTACGCGCGTTATCAGTTCGATTTGAAGGAGTTGATAACCGTTGGTTGTGTACAGCCTTGGACTTACTTTAAAAAATTAAGCGGCACCATGACAACGTTTGAATTTTTTACCTGATCCGCACGGGCATGGACCATTTCTTGATACATCCGTTGAACGTGTAACACCATCTTCATCGGCAGCGGTGTACTTAAGCGCTGCTGCCGGTGCTTCTGGTTGTTCGAGACCCTTTGCCTGAACCTTGTTGCCACCTTCAACTTGAACTTCGATGTTAAACAGATAGCTAGCGATCTCTTCCTTAATTGCATCCATCATCGCAGTGAAAAGATCAAAACCTTCTCGCTGATATTCAACGAGTGGATCACGTTGGGCCATTGCACGTAGCCCAATTCCCTCTTGCAAATAATCCATTTCATATAGATGCTCACGCCATTTGCGATCAAGGACTGAGAGCAAAACTTTTCGCTCCAATTCGCGCATTACTTCAGTGCCTAGGCTCTCTTCGCGTCTTTGATACGCAATTGCTACATCTTCTTGGATGCGAGTGCGCAAAAATTCAGAATCTAAGCCTGCTCGTGAGCCAACTTCTTTTTCAATGTCTTGAACTGTAAATGAGACTGGATAAATAACCTTTAACGCTGTCCAGAGTTTTTCCAGATCCCAATCTTCGGCGAATCCGTCTGCTGTCGCTGCATCAACGTAAGCATCCAGAGTTTCGCTCATGAATTCAGCAACTTGATCCTTGATGTCCTTGCCTTCTAATACAAGGCGGCGCTCACCGTAAATTACTTCGCGCTGGCGATTCATGACATCGTCATATTTAAGAACATTCTTACGTATTTCAAAGTTCTGGGCTTCTACTTGGGTTTGAGCCGAACGAATCGCATTTGAAACCATCTTCGATTCGATTGGCGCATCATCTGGAATTCCAGCTGCAGATAAGAAACGTTCAACTAAACCTGAATTAAATCTGCGCATTAACTCATCTTGTAATGAAAGGTAGAAACGAGATTCACCAGGATCGCCTTGACGACCAGATCGTCCACGCAACTGATTATCGATACGTCTTGATTCGTGACGCTCTGTTCCGAGTACGTAGAGTCCTCCGAGAGCACTGACTTCATCATGTCCTTTTGAAACAGCGGCTTTTTGTTTTGCTATTTCATCTGGCCAAGCAGCTTCGTACTCTTGTGGATTATCAACTGGAGATAATCCCTTGCGTTGTAATTCAAAGTCAGCCATGAATTCTGGATTACCGCCGAGCATGATGTCAGTTCCGCGACCTGCCATATTGGTAGCAACTGTTACGGCGCCAACAACACCTGCTCTTGCAATGATTGCTGCTTCACGTTCATGGTGTTTTGCATTGAGAACTTCGTGAGGCACTCCGCTTTTCTTAAGCAAGGCTGATAACTCTTCAGATTTTTCAACGCTGACAGTTCCAACAAGTACTGGTTGTCCTTTGCGATGGCGCTGCACAATATCTGCTGTCACTGCAGCAAATTTTCCTTCTTCTGACTTATAAACTAAATCTGCTTGATCAAGTCGAACCATTGAGCGGTTTGTGGGAATTGGCACAACACCAAGCTTGTAGATCTGATGAAATTCAGATGCTTCAGTCATTGCAGTACCCGTCATACCTGAAAGTTTTTCGTATAAACGGAAGTAATTCTGAAGAGTAATTGTCGCCAAAGTCTGGTTTTCATCTTGGATTTCAATACGTTCTTTAGCTTCGAGGGCTTGATGCATACCTTCGCTGTAGCGACGTCCAGCAAGAATTCGGCCAGTATGTTCATCGACAATAAGTAATTCGCCATTCATGACAACATAATCTTTATCGCGCTTGAAGAGCTCTTTAGCGCGAATTGAGTTATTGAGGTAGCCAATCATCGGAGTATTGGCTGCTTCATAAAGGTTTTCGATCTTAAGTAGCTGTTCTACTTGAGTTACACCTTCTTCAAGAATTCCAACTGTGCGCTTTTTTTCATCAACTTCGTAGTGACGTCCGCGCTCGAGTTTTTGTGAAATTTGGCTAAATTCGACGTACCACTTGGTTGCTTTATCAGCGGGTCCACTAATAATCAGCGGAGTTCTTGCTTCATCAATCAAAATAGAGTCAACTTCGTCAACTACGGCAAAGTAGTGGTCTCTGTGTACACAATCATCCATATTCCATGCCATGTTGTCACGCAAGTAATCAAAACCAAATTCATTATTTGTACCATACGTAATATCTGCGCCGTATGCTTCGCGACGTTCTGCCGGCGTCATGTTTGCAAGTATTACTCCAACGTTTAAACCAAGGAAGCGGTGAACGCGTCCCATCCACTCGCTATCGCGTTCTGCTAAATAATCATTGACAGTTACAACGTGCACACCACGACCTGCGAGTGCGTTGAGATATGACGGAAGGGTTGCAACAAGAGTTTTACCTTCACCTGTTCGCATTTCTGCAATATTTCCGCGATGCAGTGCTGCTCCACCCATAAGTTGAACGTCATAGTGACGTTGTCCAAGAGTTCGTTTTGCTGCTTCTCGTACCGCGGCAAATGCTTCTGGAAGTAACTGGTCCAGTGTTTCGCCTTGTGAATAACGATTTTTAAAAGTTTGAGTTTGTTCGCGCAGTTCTTCATCGCTCATTGCGATCATTCGAGATTCTTGCGCATTAATTTGAACAACTAATTTGCTGAGATCTTTAAGGATTCGACCTTCGCCAGCGCGCAGAATGCGATCAAAAAAGGCTGGCATCGAATCACCCTTTCAAAGGTTTAAAGCGGTCGGACCAAGTAACTGGGTTATCTTAGCGGTGGTGAGAGGCAGGCAGTAATTGCCGCAATCACCCTTACCCCGCGCACTTTCAGAGCCCTTCGGGCTTCAAGAAGTGTTGCGCCAGTTGTGAGCAAGTCATCGACAAGAATCACATCAGTATCAACTCCGAGTCTGGGCAATTTATTCCTGTTAATCGCCAATGCTTGATAAATATTTTCACTGCGGTCGTGGGCACTAAGCCCGGATTGATCTTTTACCTTTCGTGTATGAATCAATAAATCCATACATTCTAGTGATTCACTGCGCGCAATTGAGTGCGTGATTTCAGATAAAAAATCTCTACCTCTTTTTCGGTTTGAACTTTTTCTAGATGGAGCGGGAACAAGTATTCCCATTTCAAAATCTCGCAGTAATAAATGTAGCGAATGTGTGATTGCATGAATAATTAAATCATCTGCAGATTTAATTCCATTTTCCTTTGCTGAAAGTATTATGCGCTTTGCAACAGGAGAATATAGAACGGCAGAATAAACATGCATAGAATCCAAGGTGCTTCGATAGAGATGAGGATTCCAAAGCACTCTGCACTTGGAACAGATATCTGGACCTAGAGCTCGGCAACCAAAACAACGATTCGGAAACAATATTTCACTTAGTGAGTGAGGTTTTAACACTGCTAAATAATGGCAAGTCAGAAGCAAATAATTCTAAGCTCTGTGAAAACTGTGGATATTTAGATTTTCAAATCCTTGGGCTCTAACCGA
>CAITAV010000065.1 GCA_903890345.1 uncultured Actinomycetes bacterium | reverse complement strand
GAACCAGGTGCACATTACGTTCTAGTTTCTACACGCGAAGAGATTGCACCTGCAACTGAATTTCGCTCATACCGAATCATCGATGGAATCGTCACAGAAGAACCTGTAACAATCCTGGATTAACGCAAGGGGCTTCGCGAATTGGCGAAAGCAGCGCGCATTAGCAATAATAAGCACATGACTACAGCAGCAATTGAAGTTCGAATTCCAACTATCTTGCGTCCATATACAAAGGATGCAAAAGTTGTTTCTGCTGACGGCGCAGATTTAAAATCCTTAATCTCAGATCTTGATCGTCAATACCCAGGCTTAGCTGAACGCCTTTTAGAAGATGGCGCGCTGCGACGTTTTATTAATATTTATGTTAACGATGAAGATGTTCGTTTTCTTGGTGGCCTAGATGCCGCACTCAAATCAGGTGATTCAATTACTGTTCTGCCTGCTGTTGCAGGTGGCTGACAGTGGCACGTTTTGATTCACTAGAAAGTTCTGTAGGCCACACTCCACTTATTGGTTTACCAAAACTTTCACCTGCTCCAAATGTTCGTTTGTGGGCAAAGATGGAAGATCGAAATCCAACGGGTTCCATTAAAGACCGCGCAGCTTTAGCAATGATTGAAAAAGCTGAAGCAGATGGATCACTAAAACCAGGTGCAACAATTCTTGAACCAACAAGTGGCAATACTGGAATTTCACTTGCAATGGTTGCAAAGACTCGAGGTTATAAATTAATTTGCGTAATGCCTGAAAACACATCAATTGAGCGCCGACAATTACTTGAGATGTGGGGAGCAAAGATCATCTTTTCACCTGCAGCAGGTGGCTCAAATGAAGCCGTGCGGGTTGCAAAAGAATTAGCCGCAAAAAATCCTGAGTGGGTTTTTATGTATCAATATGGAAACCCAGCAAATACGCTTGCTCATTACCAAGGCACCGGTCCTGAAATTTTTGCAGATTTACCAACGATCACACACTTCGTTGCTGGTTTAGGTACAACAGGTACGTTGATGGGTGCGGGGAAATACTTACGTGAACAAAAACCTGATGTACAAGTAATTGCAGCCGAACCTCGTTATGGCGAAGTTGTCTATGGACTTCGAAATATTGATGAAGGCTTTGTTCCAGAACTTTATGACGCGTCAGTTTTGACTCGCCGCTTCTCTGTCGGTGCCGAAGATTCAGTTCGACGTGTTCGCGAATTATTAGAAGTCGAAGGAATATTTTCTGGAATTTCAACAGGAGCAATTCTTCATGCAGCCCTTGCCATGGGGGCCGAAGCTATCCGTGATGGCAAGAGTGCAGACATCGCATTTATTGTCTGTGATGCTGGTTGGAAATACCTATCTACTGGTGTTTATAGTGCTGATCACGTGAGCGCTTCAGAAGCACTCGATAATCAATTGTGGGCATAGCGGTAGACTTCGCGGTGTGAGTGATGCACCTATTGGAATATTTGATTCCGGCGTTGGCGGCTTAACCGTTGCACGTGCAATTCTTGATCAACTTCCAAATGAATCCACTCTTTATATAGGCGATACCGCGCGCGGACCATATGGACCCCGCCCATTGGCACAAGTTCGAGAGTTCGCTTTAGAAACTCTAGATTTCTTAGTTGATCAAGGTGTTAAAGCACTTGTCATCGCATGTAACACAGCAAGTGCTGCAATGTTGCGCGATGCACGTGAGCGATATTCGATTCCAGTTATTGAAGTAATTCAACCTGCAGTTCGCAGAGCAGTTGCTGCCACCAGATCAGGAAAAATAGGCGTAATCGGTACTCAAGCAACTATCGACTCAAAAGCGTATATGGATGCATTTGCAGCAGCGCCAAAGTTAAATATCACTTCAGTTGCATGCCCATTATTTGTCGAATTTGTTGAACGCGGAGAAACTTCGGGGCCGGAGATCACAGATATTGCGCGCAAGTATCTCAAGCCCGTCATTGATGCTGATATCGACACATTGGTTCTTGGTTGCACTCACTATCCACTATTAACTGGTGTGATTTCATACGTTGTAGGTAATTCCGTTTCTTTAGTATCAAGTGCGGAAGAAACTGCAAAAGAT
>CAITAV010000064.1 GCA_903890345.1 uncultured Actinomycetes bacterium | reverse complement strand
AGGTATGCCCATGCGGACAATCACATTAGAACTTCCTTATCCTGTTTCGATGAACGCAATCTGGCGGGTCTACAAGAACAAGCAAGTTCTAAGCAAAGAAGCGATCCGATATCGGAATGAGGTCAAGTACGTTGCAAGCAAGCATAAGATTACTTTGACCAGCGAACAAGTGTCTGTGATAATAGAACTGAGGCCCAAGGAAACGCAGTCTGGTCGTGAGTCCAAGGTGCTCATAGATCTAGACAACTGCATCAAAGCCACTCTAGACGCTCTCCAGGGTATTGTATTCGCGAATGACAAACAGGTGCGCCGGATCTATGCCTATTATGGCGAGCCAGTAATCAATGGCGGTTTAATAATAACTATTGAAAAGTATGAATAGCGACAAATATTTATCGGAATTTATGCCAATCTGGAAGCGTATCACAAAAGATAATAAGCCATCAGAAGGCGTAAAGATGTTATTACGCACAGCATACGGTTCTGCGGTGGTCGGTCAATATTACCCTGCTGGTGAATTTACTCATTATTGCGGTCTTCCAAAATTAAGCGATGAAGAAAAAGAATGGCTAAAACAAGAGAAGATCTAGTGGGTAGAATATTCGGTTATTGGACTATTCTGGACAATGCAGAAGATAAGATCTTCAGCACTCAGCGAAAACAGGTCGTTGTTGCCAAATGCCGCTGCGGCACGATCAAGTCCGTTCTAGTGCAGAACATCCTAAATAAGAAATCACAATCATGCGGGTGCTTACAGAAAGAACGCGCAAGCGCATGGATGCAAAACAACTGGAAAAAGAAGAGGAAATTATAATGTCATCTTTTCAAGAGCTAGAACTCGATGTCTTACGCTGGGCAGAAGCTAGACAGATCATTCCGAATAGCAGCAGCCAAGTCCAAGCGTTAAAGTTAGTGTCCGAAGTCGGCGAACTCTGCGATGCACTGATCAAGAAGGACCGCGATGGGGTGATAGACGGCATAGGAGACGCGCTAGTCGTTTTAATTATCTTAGCCGACATGGAACGCTTGGATTTACTTTCGTGTCTTAAATCGGCTTACGATGAGATTAAGGACAGACGCGGCACTTTGCAGTCTAATGGTGTGTTCATCAAAGAAACAGTAACAATGGAGGCTGATGTAAGAGTCAGTCTTAATGATGTATCTCCGACACAATGGGATCAAGTAAGATGAAAGAATATATGACATGGCTCAATGGTGAGCGCAGTGATGGTGCTAGAGACATCGACGAACATCAGGCCGGTGGCGATCACTACAAGCTTATGGCAGTCCAACCCTGGGAAGTCATGGAACTAATATTGACAGCAGAAGAATTTTCAGGCTATCTAAAAGGCTGTATAATCAAGCACTCTATGAGAAACAACTCTAAACCTGGCGAGTCTAATGATCTGGAAAAAGCCAAACACTACATGGCTAAGTTAAATGATTTTGAAAAAAGAGTGTTCTAATTGTGAATATTTTGAGCCAAATCGAACTTGTTTCGGCCATGGCTATTGCGTTGTTAATAGTTTATTGGATGTCGGACCAGAACCCAAGACATTGAACGACACTTGTGAACTTTGGTTAGAAAGATCTGAGGATGAATGATGCCTGAACTGTCTATTGCTTATCGTTCTGTAAAAGAACTGATTCCTTATGTAAGAAACTCTAGGACTCATTCTGATGAGCAAGTTATTCAAATAGCATCAAGCATTAAAGAGTTTGGTTTTACTAATCCAATACTAATTGATGATCAGTTAGGAATAATTGCTGAGCATGGAAGATTGTTAGCCGCAAAAAAGCTAAACATTTCTGATGTCCCAACAATTACATTAAGCAATTTATCTGAAGCCCAAAAGAAAGCATACGTTATTGCCGACAACAAGCTGGCGTTAAATGCTGGCTGGGATATTGAAATGCTTCAAATAGAAATAGAAGAGCTTAAAGAGTTAGATTTTAATCTTGACCTTCTGGGTTTTAATGAAAAAGAATTAGAAGATATTTTTCCAGAAAAAGAAACAGAAGGGCTAACCGACGAAGATGCTGTTCCAGAAACGCCAGATGAACCAGTAACAAAACTTGGCGATGTTTGGATCTTAGAAAACCACAGGCTGATGTGCGGGGATAGCACAAGCATTGATGCGGTTGATCGGCTGATGGCTGGGCAGAAGGCTGATATGGTGTTTACCGATCCTCCTTACAACATTGATTACCAAGGAGTTAAAGATAAACGGGAAAAAATAAAGAACGACAAAATGCCTGATTCTGATTTTGTTGATTTCCTGAGCGAATCTCTGTTGGGATGCGAAATCATGTACGTCTGTTGCTCATGGCATTACGCGCATCTTTTCAGAGAAGCGATGGTAAGAATTGCAAGACAGCCTAAAGCCATGATCGTTTGGGATAAGGTAAATCCAGCCCAGCACTTAGATAAATACTTCAAGCAACATGAAGTCATTTTTTATTATGGCGATTACGGCGGCCAAAAAACTTTGCGCGGAGATGTATGGACACTTAAGCGCCAAAAAAACACCGTCCATCCAACTATGAAGCCCGTCGAACTCATCCAAATAGCTTTGGAAGACAATCCAACAAAAAAGATTGTTTATGACGGATTTGGTGGTTCCGGATCGACCATGATTGCTTGCGAAAAGAATGGACGGCATTCGCGCATGATGGAACTCGACCCAAAATACTGCGATGTCATCATCAAGCGCTGGCAGGACTTCACTGGAAAGCCAGCTGTTCTAGAATTAACTGGTGAAGAATTTAATGAGATATCAACTTCCCGCCTATAAAGCATGAGCAATCCTCCGTTTAAACCGACAGAACAACAAAGGCGAACAGTTTCTGCCATGTGCGCTTATGGTGTGCCTGAAGATAAAATAGCGGCTGTAATTGAAATTGATCCAAAAACATTAAGAAAACATTTTAGAAGAGAATTGGATTTATCAACGGTTGAAGCTAACTCTAAGGTTGCACAAACATTATTCAAAATGGCAACTTCTGGAACAACACCAGCAGCAACTTTCTTTTGGTTAAAGACAAGAGCCAAATGGAAAGAGGTTCATAATATGGAATTAACTGGCGCTGACGGTGGACCAGTGCAACATTCAATCAAGGTGAAGTTTGACTGAAACCACAGCCAGCTTTCCAAAGAAGCTAAATGGCATATTCCAACCATACCGTTATAAAGTAGCTTATGGCGGTCGCGGTTCTGGCAAGTCCTGGGCTTTTGCTAGAGCTTTATTGATCCAAGCCGCTCAAACTCCTCTGCGGGTCTTATGCGCTCGCGAAGT
>CAITAV010000063.1 GCA_903890345.1 uncultured Actinomycetes bacterium | reverse complement strand
TATACATCTGGCCAGCATCTTATGAAGGCAACGAGTGCAGCAATAACGTCTGGAACACAGGCTCTGCACCAAACCAGCAAGTGGACCCAACTGTTAAGCACCTTCTTTCACTTGGAAAGAAGACTTTCTACTTAGCAGGAAGCGATTACCTATACCCACGCAACATTCTTGCTCGCGTGCGTCAGGTAGTTCTAGCCGGTGGCGGTTCAATCGTCGGTGAAGAATACGTTCCACTTGATATGACAGATCCATCAAACCTAGTGAGCAAGGTTCTTGCTTCAAAGGCTGATGCTCTATTCGAAGTTGTTGTTCTTCCAGGAACAGGACCTTTCATTAAGGGTGTTGTTGATGGCGGATTCAAGGGAACAATTGCCGGAACACTCTTTGATGAGGGCATTAACCCAATCATTGGAAAGCAAGCTGAAGGTTTGATCGGCGTGCAGGATTTCTATCTTCCTGTAACAGATCCATTCACAAAGGCTGAAGTTGCTAAGTTCAATAAGCAACATCCAGAAGCTGCAGGTTTATTCTCTGCAACATTTAACGCACCAGCGTGGTATCGCAGTATTTATCTATGGAAAGCAGCAGTAGAAAAGGCGAAGTCCTTTGATACAGCAAAGGTAAATAAGGCAATGGATTCAATTTCACTGAAGCAATCAATCGGTGGACCTGTTTCATTCGCACCAGGTACAAAGCACGTTAATTTGCCTATGTACCTCGGCAAGTCAAATGCCGATGGTTCAAACACAATCGTAAAGAGCTTGGGAACAATTGCTCCTTACGAATGCGCAAAGAAGCAGTAAGGTAAAACTAAAATAATAAAAAACAGGCTAAGGATCGGTATTGCAATACTTGTTGCGATACCGGTCCTTAGTCCTGTTCTTTTTCTGGCAGGAAATGATTACTTAACACAGATCGTTTCTCGAATTCTTATCTACGGAATTCTTGTTCTCAGCGTTGAAATGTGTTGGGGACAAACTGGTATTTTCACATTTGGTCAAGCAGCCCTCTTTGGGCTCGGTGGATACATCGTTGGACTCGTTACAACTAAATCCACAATCACCGATATCGGAAAACTATTGCTAATTGCCATTGTTGTTGGTGCACTCGCAGGATTTATCATCGGTATCTTTTTATTCTCAGGTAAACGAGTTGGCGAACTTTATGTTGCACTCGTGACTCTTGCTATTTCCTATATATGTGAGCGCCTTGCTAATAGCTGGACGGTTCTAGGTTCAGGAAACGGAATACCAGGTATTCCATACCCAACCATCTTTGGCAAAGAAATCGGTTCAGCGATGGGACTTTTCTATCTAGCCTTCGCAGTCTTTGCCGTCGCACTAATTCTCTGCATCATCATCGTAAATTCTCAGTTTGGCTTAACCATGAATGCGGTACGCGATGATGAAGAACGAGCAGAATTTTTCGGGTATCGCCGCTCTGTTGTACAAATCGCAGTTTTTGTTTTCTCTGCAGCCCTTGCTGCATCAGGAGGCGCACTCTTTGCGGTATCTGAAGGATTCGTATCGCCTTCAATGAGTGGACTCGCTCTTTCTACAACAACAGTGTTGTGGGTTGTTCTCGGCGGGCGCGGCACGTTCTATGGCCCACTGATTGCCTTAACCGTTCTTCAAGTAGTCAACATTGAGATGCAAAATGCTCTGCCAAGTTTGTGGCCAATATTGGTTGGCTTCATGTTGTTGTTAACAATGATTTTCTTGCCTAAGGGGCTAACGTCCTTGCCTTCGAAAATTCGTGAATCTCGCCGAAAGAAGGCGCACGCATGAAGCTGCTAGAGATCACATCTGTGACTAAGAAATTCGGCTCACTTGTAGCCGTGGATAACGCATCGATGTTTATTAATCAAAATGAAATTGTTGGATTAATTGGCCCTAATGGTTCAGGTAAATCAACTCTGCTTCACACGATTTGTGGCCGCACATTCGCAACCGAAGGTTCGATCTTGCTTGAAGGAAGTGACATCACAAATAAGACTCCGCAAAATAGAGCCAAAGCCGGAATGGCGATTAAATTTCAATTAGCGCGTATTTACTTAGAGAAAACAGTTCGTGAAAATCTCTTGATTTCGCTGCAAGCCAAGGAATCCATTTGGCGACAACTTCGAAGCGCGTCCCTTAAGGCTTTTGAAGTGAAGATTCTTGAGTTAGCAAAAGAGTTTCAACTCGAAGAGTATTTAAATGAGCCAGCCAAGTCGCTCTCACACGGTCAACAACAATGGCTTGAAATTGCGATGGCTATGGCAGTTGATCCAATCCTTTTACTTCTCGATGAACCAACGGCTGGCATGAGTCCGAAAGAGCGTGCTGATACAGCTGTGCTCATCAAGAAAGCATCCAAAAAGTGTGGCGTCTTAATCGTTGAGCACGACTTAGATTTCATCAAAGAATTATGTAATCGCATCTCTGTATTGCACCACGGAAATATTGTGGCCACCGGAACACCAACAGAGATTGAAAATGATCCAAAGGTGAAGGAGGTGTACCTCACCCGTGTCTAATAATTACTTAGAGATCAAGAATTTAAATGGCGGTTATGAGGCTAGCCAAGTCCTCTTTGACCTCTCATTTGCGATTCCAAAAACTGGCGTAACAGCAATCGTTGGACGAAATGGCGCCGGAAAATCAACGCTACTTCAGACAATTATGGGATTTATTAAGCCCACTGCAGGAACAATCTCTTTTGAAGATAAAGAAATCACAAGCGCTTCAACATATGCACGCACTCGACTTGGTATTGGTTATGTTCCACAAGATCGCCCAGTATTTTCAGATTTATCAGTACGCGAGAACTTATTAATTGGTGCATCTCGCTTACCAAAGAAAGAGCGCACAGATCTCACGCCCGTGTTAGACATATTTCCAAAACTTGCAGATCGCCTAGACCAAAAGGCCGGAACCATGAGTGGTGGAGAGCGCAAGATGGTTGGCATTGCTCGTGCGTTAATCGGACAACCAACTCTGCTCGTGATGGATGAACCAACAGAAGGTGTGTGGCACGGTGTGGTTGATGAAATCCAAGATCGACTTATTACCTATGGCAAGAACAATGCGATTTTGATTGTTGAGCAGAATTTGGACTTTACGATTGCCATGGCATCACAGATTCTCTTACTTGAGCGCGGAGTAATTTCACAGCGCGTGTCCTCAGCAAGCAAAGGCGAGCTAGAAGAACTTCGTAAGCGTCT
>CAITAV010000062.1 GCA_903890345.1 uncultured Actinomycetes bacterium | reverse complement strand
TGCATGGTTGGTGTAAAGATTGCAGGAGATGAAGTAATTAGAAAAGCAGAAGATCCATTCGAGCTCGATTTAGAAGATGCTATAGATATTTTGATTTTGAAAGTTGCACCACTTGGCGGAATCGAACGCTCACTTGCTCTTACAAAGCATCATCGTTTGCCAGTAGTTGTATCAAGTGCCCTAGAGAGCGCGGTAGGAATCGGTCATGGCATACGACTTGCAGGCGCGTTACCAACTTTGGATTTTGCATGTGGACTGGCAACTGGACAATTACTTGAATCAGATATCGCACATATTCCAATTGAAGGTGGAAAAATGCGCGTTGCAGATGTGACTCCAAGTGAAGCAGCAATGATTGAGTTAGAAGCAAGTGCAGAGCGAACACAATGGTGGCAAGATCGGGTTCGTAAAACCTGGAGTGCAGGTGCGGATGAAATTATTAGTGAGATGGGGTGGCATTGGTGAGTGAATCAACTTCCCTAGCACGCGTCATTGTTCGCCAGATAATTGAAGCTGGAATTACAGATGTAGTTATTTCACCGGGCTCTCGTAATGCACCCCTTAGTTTCGCTTTCTTTGCCGCATCACAAAAAGGTTTAATAAAACTACACACACGCATTGACGAAAGAACGGCAGCGTTTTTCGCTCTCGGTTTAGCAAAAGCCAGTGGGCGCGCGGTTCCTATTGTCTGCACTAGCGGAACAGCAGTAGCTAATTACCATCCAGCGGTGTTAGAAGCTCACCACACCAATACGCCACTATTAGTTTTAACAGCAGATCGCCCAGCACGTTTGCGTAAAACTGGTGCCAATCAAACAACGGAACAAGCACGCATATTCGGAAAATCTGTTCGCTACTTTGCAGATGTTTCTGGCGCAGTGTTTCCGATGGAATTACCAATCTATTCTCTTGCAAGCGGACCAGTTCATCTCAACATTCAATTTGAAGAACCACTGGCCGCTGACTCTGATTCAACATGGCTAGATGAGATCACAGTTGCACCTCGCGATATTAAATCTACGAAAGCGCCAAGTGCTTTAAAAGTAAAGAGTGAACGCGGTGTTCTCATTGTTGGTCACGATCGTGGCGGATTTACAACAACGCAAGTTAACGAATTTGCCGCCCAACTTGGTTGGCCACTTATCAGTGAAGATCCACTATCGCTTAAGGGATCTATTGCACACGCTTCCTTATTCTTAGCATCAACCACTATTGCCAAAGAGTTCACGCCAAGAACCGTCATTATTATTGGGCGCACAACACTTTCTCGTTCAATAAATAATTTCATCGCATCAGCCGACAAACAGATTGTTATTGATTCACGAATCACAACAGTTGATACAGACAGAAATGCGGACAAGCGCTTTACGCAGATCCCAATTCTGGAATCAAATGAAGCAGATTCTGAGTGGTTAGAAAAGTGGCAGAAATTTTCTGATCGCACAGGAAAAGAGTTAGAAAAAATCACAGAGTGGTCAGAACCAGTTTTAGCGCGCACGGTTGCAGCCAAAATCAAAGACGGCACGACTTTATTTGTCTCTTCATCACGACCTATCCGAGACATCGAAGCTTTTGCATCAGCTCGCACTGGTGTTGAAACATTCGCTAATCGCGGTTTAGCTGGCATTGATGGAAACATCTCATCGGCTATGGGAATCGCAACAGCACGCACAGCAACAATTGCAGTGTTGGGCGACCTATCTTTCTTGCACGATCTGACTGGATTAATTCACTCTGAAAAACCTAACCTGCTGATTCTTGTGGTTGATAACAACGGCGGCGGCATTTTCTCAACACTTACTCATCGTGGCAGCGATGGATTCGAAAGCATTTTCGGGACTCCACATAATTTAGATTTGGCAGCGATTGCTTCGGCGCTTAACATCAAAACCAGCAGCATTAACTCTGTAGATCAATTAAATAAGGAACTCGCACAACAAATCGATGGAGTTCGTATCGTTATTGCACAAATGCCAGATCGCGAAAGCAATGCTGACTTACTTAAGCAAGTGCACTCTTCATTGCAGAAAATTTAGCTTCACTCTCTGCTAATTCTTTTTCAGGATCAGACCCAGCGACAATTCCGCATCCTGCATAAATTCGGATTGCGTTCTCGGTGATTTGTCCGCAACGAAGTGCAATACCTAATTCACCATCTCCACGCGCATCAATCCAACCAACTGGGCCTGCATAACGACCGCGAGACATTGATTCAATTTCACTGATGACTTTTGCAGCTTTATCAGTAGGCGTTCCGCACACTGCAGCTGATGGATGTAATTGATTGAGCAGAGTAAATACATCGACGTTGCTCTTTGATTCGATAAGAGCGCCAGTTACATCTGTGGCTAAATGCATGACATTTGCTAGGTGAAGTACAAAGGGAGTTTCAGGAATATTCGTTGAAGAACAAAAAGGTTCAAGTGCATCTGCAACCGAGCGCACTGCGTATTCGTGTTCTTCTAAATCTTTTGAAGATCGTGCAAGTGAACCCGCCAAAGCCAAATCACGTGCGTCATCGCCTGATTTACTGATGGTGCCTGCAAGTACGCGAGAAGTAACCATTCCACGCTTTAAACGAAGTAAGAGTTCAGGCGTCGCACCGATTAATCCTGCAACACTAAATACCCACGTAGATGGATACGTTGATGAAAGTTTACGCAGAGCTGGACGTTCATCAATTGATTGTGCTGCAGTTGCCGATAAGTCACGAGCAAGAACAACTTTTTCAATTTCGCCGCTATGAATCTTCGCGACTGCTTGTGCAACACGTGTAATCCAATGCTCACTGGCTAATTCATCTTCACCCCACGTAAGAGTTGAATTAGTAACTTTTTCTGGAGCATCTAAAAGATGGGGCTGAGAATCGGATCCAACCCATGTAATCCATGAGTTCCCGCTAGTCATTCCCACAATTACTTGAGGGATAACAAGAACAGATTCTTCATCAGGCGAGAAAGAAAAAGATGTAAAAAGTATTGGTCCTGTTGCGCTTCCTTGCACGTTATTTGTAATGGCAAATTTCTCTAACTGTGAATGCCACCATGTTCGGGCGTCATTGAATCTATTCGGCCCTTTAACTGTTGTGCTGGCATAAACGCCCCACCCAACAACTCCGTCGCCTCCACGTACCCATGAAAAATTCTCACCTTTGGGTAACAAATCTAAAAGTGGCAGATGTTCGCCAAGGCGCACGGTAGTTACAGGAATAAGGGAAGGCATAAATTATTTTCTTATGAAATCTTTCGCTGCACGAATTGCCAGATTAATGGAAGTGAAGTTCCTGCAATTGCAATCTTTAGAATTTCACCAAGAATAAAGGGAGTAAAGCCGGCAGCGAAAGTCCATGCCCAATCCTTGCCTGTGTATTGGTGAAGCCAGATAAGGCCCAAAGCAAATGTCAGCACATTGCCGAGCAACATTGCAGGTAGTGCAGTTTTAAATTTCTGATCCCATTTGCGCCCACCCAAATAACCAAGCAGGGCTGATGTAAGAAGCATTCCAACTAGGTATCCACCTGTTGCACCAACAATGCGATCTAAACCGGATCCACCATTTGCAAATACAGGGGCACCGAGTGCACCCACTAATAGGTATGTAAGAAAAGTTGTTGCTCCGAGTGTTGCGCCATAACTTGTGGCCATTAGTAATACTCCGAGAGTTTGACCTGTTACGGGTACTGGTGAACCAGGAACAGGAATTGCAATCTGAGCAAGTAATGAAAGAAATGCAACGCCAGCAATTACAAAGCCAGCTTTAGTTAAAACTGTGCTTCTTGGGAAAACTGCGGTGCGTAGTGTGGTGGTTGCAGTGGAC
>CAITAV010000061.1 GCA_903890345.1 uncultured Actinomycetes bacterium | reverse complement strand
TGAATAAGGATCTTGTGATCGCGGAATTGGTCTGCGTATGGCTAGCGCCAGTGCTGCTGGATCTTCGTGTAATGCAACAAGTGTGGATGTTGAAATACGCGATGGCAGCGCCACTTCGATAGTTGATGAACTACGGTTATTTACTTCTGCAATAAGTGCTTGCGCATCATGTATCCACGAATCCAAAGTTTCATCGCCACTTAAAGTTAGTGCATGCGCTTGTGATTTCGTAACTAGCGCTACGCCAGCATCAAATGCTTCACGACGATTGCCTAATGGATCCCTTGGCCAATACGCGCTATCTGGATTTACTTCTATCGGATTGCGTACTCCGTCTTCTGGTGCACTCGCTTCGCTGAGTAATACTCCACCGCGTTTGTCTGCAACTTCTGTGACGTGGGCGAATAATTCGCTGGGATCAACACTTCTAGAACCTTCGCGCCACCATGATGTTGTGCAGAGTAAGTGCGTACGCGCGCGAGTAACGGCCACATAACCAAGGCGTATCTCTTCTTGTTTCTTAATTGCCGCACACGATTTTGCATAAGCAGTAATCACTTTGCCTGCTTCACTATCTTTTGTGCACTGTGCTAGTGAAAATACGGGCAGTTCGTCGCCATCTCCGCGAAGAGCAAATGGAATTTGTCGCTCATTTGTAATCCAGTTATCTGGATCATTTGTATAAGTACTTGGAAATGTTCCTTCTGCTAATCCTGGAATTGCAACGAAATCCCATTCGGCGCCCTTTGCGGTGTGAATAGTGAGAAGTTGAACAACATCGCTGCGCACTTCAGGAGCGCCAGATTTGAGTCCGCCTTCTTTCTTTGATGTGACATCTAGCCACTCAATAAATGCTGAGATGCTGCCACCGCTTCGAGAAAACTTTGAGGCTTCATCTAAGAATCGCTCAAGGTGACGGCGACCATTTCGAGTGCCATCGCGCAATGAAACTTCGAGATCAAGGTTGAGATAGTTTTCGATCTCAGTAATCAAATCAATGATTGAGCCACCTGCGCGCGAACGTAATCTACGAAGATCTGTTGCAAAACGGGACAGACGAGTAAAACCAACTTCACTAAATAACTCACGGCTCTCTTTATCGCACTGTTCGATCTCATCTAGCGCGTCAATTAGAGAACCAATAAAGAGATCATCAGCTTCGGCTGAATCAGGATTTCCTGCAGCGATTTTTGCAATAAAGGAGTGTGAATCTTCGTGGACAAACTTTGCGCGCTTCCTGGAATATGCACCCAGTGCTGCAACATCTTTTGCACCAAGTGCCAACCTTGGACCTGTTAGATGACGCATCAAGGCTGTGCCAGCTTCTGGATCTGTAACAACTTTCATCAGCGATAGAACATCTGCAACTTCTGCTACATAAATTAAGCCGCCTACGCCGATAACTTCCACAGGAATACTTCGCGCACGAAGTGCACTTTCTATCATTGAAATTTGTGAGCGTTTGCGAACCAAAACTGCAAAGGATGTTCGCTTTTCTTCTTCAATAGCTATGCGCTCTGGAGCAAACCAATGCTTGTGGAAATATTCGGCAATGCCTTGTGCTTCACCGCCGAGTGTTTCAAAGACTCCGTATGCAATTTCACCATCACCGGCGGTATCACGCGGACGAAGTGGATCGACGCGAACGGATGAAGTAGAACGAATCTGATCTGAAATTGAGTTCGCAATTTCCAGAATCTTCTTATCATTTCTAAATGTAATTGAAAGATTAAACAACTCTGCTCCACTGTGGCCCGCACTCTTTGGGAAATACTTAGCGAAAGTTCCGATAGTTCCAGCCGATGCACCGCGCCATGTATAAATAGCCTGGCATGGATCACCAACTGCCATAACAGGATGGCCCTGCCCAAAGAGCGCCGAAAGCATTCGAACTTGTGATTGTGATGTGTCTTGATACTCATCGAGCAAAACAACTTTGTACTTTGCGCGTTCTAGTTCGCAGGCTTCAGGAAATCTTTCTGCAATGTCAGCTGCGATCGACATCTGATCATCAAAAGAGAGTTGTCCATCATCTCGGCGGCGCTTCAGAAACTCTTCGACCATTGGCAAAATCGAAATTCGTTGTTGTGCGATACGCACGACTTTTCTTACTTCTTCATTGCTGGTTCCACCGATTCGTTGCATCTCTGCCAACGTTTTTTCATCTTCTGCTCTAATTGAATCAAATGAAACTTGGTGTTCTAAGACTAATTTTGCTAGCCCAATAACATCATCAATTACTGTGCTAACTGCGCTCTCATTTGTGAAGTTCTCATCGGGCCAATTACGGACAACATCGGATGCAATTTGCCACAGTGCTGCATCGCCTAGTGGATCACTCGTTGCATCAATGCCTAAGCGAATTGCGTGCTCGCTAAGAATCCGTCCCGCATATGAGTGATAGGTAGTAATTGCTGAATCCAAAGCTAAATCTTTATCTAGCAATCCAGCTTCTTTTAATTGACGCAGACGCTTGCGCACGCGAATAGATAACTCACCAGCGGCTTTGCGGGTAAAAGTTAATCCTAAAATTTCATCAGGGCGCACAATTTTGTTAGCAACTAACCACAGCACTCGCGCACTCATTGTTTCGGTTTTGCCGGAACCCGCACCTGCGATGACAACTGCTGGTTCGAGGGGTGCACTAATGATTGCAATTTGTTCTGGTGTTGGGTCAGAAACTTTTGAGTCAACGGTGCGAAGAGCTGCAGATATTTCTAGTGGCGAAATCACTCGATCACCGTGCGCCCTTCTGCCTTAATTGGGCACGAACTCTTTACAGGGCACTCTTTGCAACGTTTATTCGTTGCGGCAACAAATTGTGTTGCGCCCATTGATTGTGCGATGCCTTCAATCTGAGTCCGAGCTGCCTGAATATCTATTGTTTCTTGCTCGCGTGAAGATATTTTCTGCACGTCATGGCCCAAATACACCAGCGCTGCTCCACTAGAAGTTGTACTTGCGTGATGTGCTTTAAAGCCACCTTCGGTGACTGCAATTTGATAACTCTTGAGTTGAAGATTCTCTTTCGCTTTTTCATAGGAAATGGGATCTTTGCTCGTCTTAAAATCAATAACAAATAGATTGCCTGCTGAATCAACTTCTAATCGGTCAACAGTTCCGATAATTCGAGCTTTTCCAACAGTTACATCAAATTTAAGTTCTACACCTACAACATCTCGCTCATGTTTGATGTGATATTTCATAAAACGAGAAATCATTGCAATCGCTTTATCTTGCGAACCTTTGCTAACCCATCCCTCTTGTGGGTCAATCAGGTTCCAGGAGTTCTTAAGTTTTTCAACAAGAATTGATTCGGTAATTCCTTCTTCCTGCACCATCAACGCCGCAAATGCGTGAATCGCAGAACCTAATACTTGCGCGATGCTATCGCCATCGGTTCCACCGCTTTTTTCTAGGAACCATTTCATTCCACATTCAGTAAAGTTTTCAGCGCTACTTGGCGAAATCGGTACCGCTTTTGTCGGATCAATAATTGGTTCAGTTGTGCTTAACTGCGCAACACCCGTCCAACTCTGGGGATCTGCGCTATGAATTCCGGCATCACTTAATGCCTTAATAATTGATGCCGCATCATTAGCGCGCTCACTAGAAAGAGCCGAACGTAACTCAGCTACTAGTGCGGGCGTAGTTATTGGACGTGGCAGAGAGTATTGCTCGAGTTCTTCACTGGATCTATTAAGTATTGCTCCTGCAATCTCTTCGAAGAATTGCGAGGGCTGATCGTCTTCGTATGAAACACATGTAACAAATAGCGAGTGACGTGCGCGTGTAGTTGCGACGTGCAACAAACGACGTTCATCTTCTAAGAGCGCACCTGCTGCGATAACGTCGAGTTCGGTACGAGCAAGATTTCCATGACGTTCGCGTTCAACCAGTCTTTCAGCACCTAGTAACGAACTGCGTTGACGTAAATTTGGCCACGAACCTTCTTGTAGACCAGCAACTGCAACAAGATCCCATTCGCGTCCCTTTGCGGCATGAACTGTAAGTATTTCAACGCAATCAGGACGTTGACCTTGGGCGGTAATAACGTCGCCAGCAATAATTTCGGCACTTATTTCGCGGATAAATGCTTGAGCACCGGATAGCGGAAATCTTTCTGAGAAACGTTGAGCACTTTGAAATAGTTGCATCATCGCATCGAGATCTCGATCTGCGGCCGCTCCACGATTGCCACCGCGCAATGCAATGTCTTGCCACGCGGTACTAAGTTTTGCACCATCACTTGTTTGCGCGTTATCCCAAATAGCCCAGAGTAAATCTTCACCACGTGCATCTGATTTTTTCACAACAGCTCGCGCTTTAGACAGAAGAAGATTAATTCGAAGAATTGGTTCGGCGCCTTCAATAGAAACATCGCCAGTATCGACTGCTTCAATTAATAGTTGATTGCCTGTGCGTTTGTCATCATCTGCGCGATTTGCCAACAGCGCTCTGCGAATTCGGCGAAGTGAAATCGCATCGGCTCCACCACATTCGCTCAATAATAAGCGCTCAACATTTTCTGTATTGAGATTCTTGGATTTAATGGCGATTTCTGCGAGCAATATAAATGGCGCAATACTTGCATTAGTTGCTAGTGCCTCTAGTTCACCTGCGACTGGAATAGAAATCTGCGCAAATGCTCTTCGCACCGCACTTGTCAGCGAACCAGGAGATCGAACAAGTACTGCCATCTGTGAATATGGCACGCCATCGACTAGGTGAGCACGACGGAATTGATAGGCAATGTATTGAGCTTCTTCAGAGACAGATCGCAATCGCTCTATTGCAACAACACCTTCTGTTTTTTCATCAACGCATGCACGTTGATGGGTCTGACCTGTAAGTCTGAAATTTGATGAAACACTCAAACCGACTGCATGTGTGGATTGAGCACTTCGAAAATCTTGATCCAAAATTATCTGTGTGCCATTTTGTTTAAGGTAATAATCAATTTCGGTACTCATGCCATCAGGGTCAGCGCCTCTAAAGCGACCAATTGCACTGTGAGCATCAC
>CAITAV010000060.1 GCA_903890345.1 uncultured Actinomycetes bacterium | reverse complement strand
CCACTTATTCATTCTTTACTCACTCACCAATTTTGCTAAAGAAGTCCGGTCGACTTTACCAACTCCAATTTCTGGAAGTTTATCAAGGAGTAGCACGCTCTTTGGCTTTGCATGATTTCCCATTGTGGTAACGAGTGCTTGTGAAATTTGTTCCTTCATATTCTCATCATGTGATTGAACTGCAACGTGTAACGCCTGACCCCATTTGCTATCAGTAGTTGCAAATGCGGCTACCAGTAATTGAGGAAACTTTTTGTTTAGTTCGGATTCGATTGCGCTCAGTGAGATGTTTTCACCACCGCTAATAATGACATCATCTGTTCTGCCAATGACCTTTAACATTCCATCAACGATTGTTCCTAAATCTTGGGTGAGATACCAACCATTTTCTTTTTCAACATCTGCAAGCACTAGACCAGAGATTTTAACTCTTTGATTTTCAGTTAATTCAAACTCAACACCATCAAGTGCTTCTCCGTTGTAAACGCAACCACCGCAGGTTTCGGTCATTCCATACGTTGTGATGATGTTGATACCAGATGCGATCCCTTGGCTACGAAGTTCTTCAGATAAGGCTGCTCCACCGACTAGAACTGCTTGTGCGTTCTTTAAATGTGAGAGTAAATCTGCATCACCATTTAGAGCATTAAAGAGTTGTGTAGGAACAATTGCCGTGAAATCTGCATGAGGATAAGCACCATCATGATTTCTTAGATCAATCGGCTCGCTTCCTAATTCAATGGATCGCACGAGAACATTGATTCCAGCAATATGAGTTAGTGGCAATAAGAGTGACCATGTCTGCCCTTTACTTGCCTTGAGATATTTATTGGATGCGCGAGCACTTGCAAGCAAAGCGGCAGATGTAATCCCGATTTCCTTAGGTGTGCCTGTACTTCCGCTAGTCGCAACAAGAAGTGAAATATCTGACTTCACAGATTTCGAAGAAGTTGGGCCACATCCAAGGGCAGGACCAACGTTTGCGAGGGCTTGTATTAGCGCACTCACATTTTCGGCTAGAGCACGCGTAGTTTCTAGGCTGCGTACTTCTCGATGTGAAGATGTATCCATTGCCCGCGTAGGCTATCGCTTGTATCGGTAGTGATGTCTGATGGAGGGTTCGTGAGTAAGCCAATCAAGCGTGAATTTGGAAGCCGTGACATTCCGAAGTGGAAAGTTGCACCCGGCGGAGAAAAATTTACCGACATTAAATACGAAGCTGCGGATGGCATTGCAAAAATCACCATCAACCGTCCAGAAGTACGTAATGCATTTCGCCCGCAAACAATTATTGAGTTACAGAGTGCTTTTTCATTAGCGCGCGATAATCAAGAAGTCGGCGTAATTATTTTAACCGGCGAAGGTAACGAAGCATTTTGTTCTGGTGGCGATATCAGCGTTCGCGGAGATGATGGTTATCTCGGAGATGATTCGCTGGCTAAACAAGGTATTGGACGCCTTAACGTTTTAGATTTGCAAGTACAAATTCGTCGTACACCTAAGCCAGTTATTGCAATGGTTGCCGGTTGGGCTATCGGAGGCGGACATGTTTTACATGTTGTCTGTGATTTAACTATTGCTGCCGATAACGCACTCTTTGGTCAAACAGGTCCAATGGTTGGTTCATTCGATGGCGGTTATGGATCTGGATTACTTGCTGCAAATGTTGGGCAGAAGAAGGCGCGCGAAATTTGGTTTATGACTCGCTCATATGACGCAAAAGAAGCGCTCGCTATGGGACTTGTAAACACAGTTGTTCCTGTTGCAGAACTAGAAGCTGAAACCGTATCTTGGTCTCGCGAAATGTTACGTAATTCTCCACTTGCACTTCGTTTACTAAAGGCTAGTTTGAACGCTGCAGACGATGGATTAGCTGGTGTTCAACAATTAGCTGGCGATGCAACACTCCTATTTTATATGACTGAAGAAGGCCAAGAAGGTCGCGATGCTTATAAAGAAAAGCGCGCACCAGATTTTGGTCAATTCCCTAAGCGTCCCTAAATTAGTTAAATGCTCGACTCAATCCTTAATAACCTTCGAGTAGTTTGCCTG
>CAITAV010000059.1 GCA_903890345.1 uncultured Actinomycetes bacterium | reverse complement strand
CGCGGCGAATGCGCAGTTGTTCGGGTAGATCGTCCTCGATGCTCATAGGCTTGTAATCCTACCGAGTTACGAGTTTCTCTCGTGTATCAGGCGCAGCCCAATCAAAGTTAAATCAGGCTCGTGGTGTTCGATTGTTTCGCTCACTCCAATTATTAGCGGGGCAAGTCCACCAGTTGCAATAACAGTTGGGCGCGTACCAAATTGGTCAAGTAATTCTGTTGTAATCCGGTCAACTAAACCATCAACTTGTCCAGCAAATCCATAAATTGTTCCGGATTGCAAAGCTTCAACAGTATTTTTACCAATCACATTCTTTGGACGTACTAATTCAACTTTGCGTAACTGAGCAGCACGTGCGGCTAGAGCATCTACTGAAATTTCAATACCTGGTGCGAGTGCTCCACCGAGAAATTCTCCCTTAGGGGAAACAACATCAAGATTTGTTGAAGTTCCAAAATCCACAACAATTGCTGGTCCGCCGTACAGAGTATGAGCAGCAAGAGTATTAACAATTCGGTCTGCGCCGATTTCCTTTGGGTTATCAACTAATAGTGGCACACCAGTTTTTGTGCCAGGTTCAACAATTGTGACTTCAACATCTGCAAAATAATCCGCGATCATTGTTCGCAATTCACGAAGCGTTGCTGGCACTGTCGAACAAATTGCAAGAGCCGAAACTTTATAGTCACGCACAAGCGCGCCGTATTGCAGCCACAACTCATCTGCAGTGCTGCGTGGATCAGTCTTTACACGCCATGAGCGCACAAGTTCTTCGCCTTTAAAGATTCCTAGAACTGTGTTGGTATTACCAACATCTACGGTGAGCAACATGTCTTACTCCACTTCCATATCTAGTCCGATATCAAAATTTGGTGCCGAATGCGTCAGCGCTCCAACTGCGATGTAATCAACTCCTGCTTCAGCATATGCACGTGCGTTTTCGATTGTGATTCCACCCGATGCTTCAAGTTTTGTGGCGCCAGCAACTAGTGCAACTGCTTCTGCGCATTGCTCTGGATCCATGTTGTCCAAAAGAACTAAACCTGGCTTAAGCGGTAGAACATCGCGTAATTGCTGCAGATTATCTACTTCGATTTCAATTTCAGATGTCGGAAACTTTTCATGAACGAGTGAGAAAGCAGCAACGACGCCACCTGCAGCTGCAATGTGATTATCTTTAATGAGGGCAGCATCACTTAAGGACAAGCGATGATTTGTTCCTCCACCCATGCGCACTGCGTATTTTTCTAAGGCACGCATGCCTGGCGTTGTTTTACGTGTATCTCTAATTTTTGTTTCTGTACCGGCAACTGCATTTACCCATTGGGAAGTAAGCGTTGAGATACCACTGAGGTGTCCTAAGAAATTTAGCGCCGTGCGCTCTGCAAGCAAAACACCGCGAGCATTTCCGGTGACTTTGATTAGGACA
The DNA here is from genome assembly GCA_903890345.1 of uncultured Actinomycetes bacterium. Lineage (GTDB taxonomy): Bacteria > Actinomycetota > Actinomycetes > Nanopelagicales > Nanopelagicaceae > Planktophila. Next base: position 315 of record CAITAV010000059.1, on the reverse strand, counting down.
GTTCCACCTTTAACGTGATCGCCATCTTTAACTAATGCAGTTGCATCGGTGACACCGACTTCTGCCAGCGTCGCAATAGCCATATTTATACCGGTAATTACTCCAGCGCTGCGTGCAACAAATTGTGCGCTTACTTTTGCATCGGGCGAAAGTGTTGCCATAGAAGTGATATCAACACCACCATTTAAATCTTCAGCAATAGCTCGCTTGATTAATTCGCGATCGATCATGAGTGGTTCACCTCCTGATACTCAGTGCGCCATTGTCCACTCTGATCCATCTGTTGAACAATTCGTTTGTGCCAATCATTGCTCT